>NZ_LIQY01000530.1 GCF_001418495.1 Streptomyces pathocidini
GCCATGGACCGGCCGCACTTCATCGGCATCGGCGGCGCAGGAATGTCGGGTATCGCGAAGATCCTCGCCATGCGCGGCGCCAAGGTCGCGGGCAGCGACGCGAAGGAGTCGGCCACCGCGGCGTCGCTGCGTGAACTGGGCGCCACCGTGCACATCGGGCACGCCGCCGAGCACCTCGCCGACGACGCCACCAGCGTGGTCGTCTCCTCCGCGATCCGCCCCGACAACCCCGAGCTGGCCCGCGCCGCCGAGCTTGGCGTCCCGGTCGTCCACCGGTCCGACGCCCTCGCCGCGCTGATGCGCACCCAGCGCCCGATCGCCGTCGCGGGCACCCACGGCAAGACCACGACCACGTCGATGCTGGCCGTGGCGCTGACCGAGCTGGGCCTCGAGCCCTCGTACGCGATCGGCGGCGACCTCGCGGGCCCGGGCACCAACGCGCGCCACGGCGAGGGCGAGATCTTCGTCGCGGAGGCGGACGAGAGCGACCGCAGCTTCCAGAAGTACGACCCCGAGGTCGCGATCGTCCTCAACGTCGAGCTGGACCACCACGCCAACTACGCGTCGATGGACGAGATCTACGAGTCCTTCGAGGCGTTCGTCGCCAGGGTCCGGCCCGGCGGCTGCCTGGTCGTCGGCGAGCACGCGGGCGCGCTGGAACTGGCCGCGCGGGTCGCGGTCCGCGAGGACCTGCACGTCGTCAGGGTCGGGGAGGCGGCGGACGCGGACGTCCGCATCGTCCGGATCACGCCGAAGGGCATGACGAGCGAGGTGACGGTCGCATTCCGGGGCTCCGACGGTGCCCCCGTCTCGGAGCTGACCTTCACGGTCTCCGTCCCCGGCCGCCACTACGCGCACAACGCGGTGGCCGCGCTGGCGGCCGGGGCCCGCCTCGGTGTCGAGCCGTCCGCGCTGGCCCAGGCCCTCACGGCGTACACCGGCGTGGGCCGCCGCCTCCAGCTCAAGGGGGAGGCCGGCGGCGTCCAGGTCATCGACTCCTACGCGCACCACCCGACCGAGATGACGGCCGACCTGGAGGCGCTGCGGGGCGCGGTGGGCGCGGACGCCCGGCTGCTGGTGGTCTTCCAGCCGCACCTGTTCTCCCGTACCCAGGAGCTGGGCAAGGAGATGGGGGAGGCGCTGACGCTCGCGGACGCGTCGGTCGTCCTCGACATCTACCCGGCCCGCGAGGACCCGGTCCCCGGCGTCACCAGCGCCCTGATCATCGACGCGGCGGCGGCCGGCGGCGCGGACGTCCGCGCCGAGCACGACATGGCGGCGATCCCCGACGTGATCGCGGGAATGGCCAGGCCGGGCGATCTCGTTCTTACGATGGGCGCGGGCGACGTGACGGACCTGGGCCCGAAGATCCTGGCCCGCCTGAAGGGCTGAGGGCGCCGCGCTCGGCCGCGCGACGGATCCTTGGCCTGTGCCCGGCGTACGGCGCGGGTCCTCGGCGGGCGTGCCGAGCGTACGGCGGGTCCCTGGCGGGGCGCCGGATGTACGGCGGGTCCTGGCGGGCGCGCCGGCCCCGCGCGGGCCGGGCTTGAGGCTGGACCATGGCCGGTGGAGGCCGGAGGAGGGCGACGACATGGTGTACGAGGTAGACAAGCCGGACGAGCAGTGGCGCGCCGAGCTGTCCCCGGAGGAGTACCGCGTCCTGCGCGAGGCGGGCACGGAGCCGGCGTTCACCGGCGAGTACACGGACACGAAGACCACCGGCGTCTACGCCTGTCGCGCGTGCGGCGCCGAGCTCTTCCGCTCCGACACGAAGTTCGAGTCCCACTGCGGCTGGCCGTCCTTCTACGACCCCAAGGACACCGAAGCGGTCGAACTCATCGAGGACCGCTCCTTCGGCATGCTCCGCACGGAGGTCCGCTGCGCCCGCTGCGGCTCCCACCTGGGCCACGTCTTCGAGGGCGAGGGCTACCCGGTCCCCACCGACCAGCGCTACTGCATCAACTCGATCTCCCTGAGGCTGGCCCCGGAGGAGGGGTGACCGGCTGTACCACTTACGGGTGACTCACCCGGAAGCTCGCCTCGGGAGTTAATGCTTGCGTTAACTTCGCAGTCATGGCTCAATGGGAAGTGATCCTCGTTGCGGAGGTCGCGGCATGGTTCGAGGAATTGGCTGAGAAGGACTGGGGCAGTGCTGAGCAAGTCGAAGACGCCATCGATGCTCTAGCCCTGTTCGGCCCGACCCTCGGCCGTCCACTCGTTGATCGGATCAAGGGTGCAGAGCAGCACCACATGAAGGAACTGAGACCAGGTTCGTCGGGTGCAAGCGAAGTCCGGATCCTGTTCGCGTTTGATCCCGTGCGCCGTGCGGTGCTGTTGGTGGCCGGGGACAAGGCGGGCAGCTGGCGGTACTGGTATGACGACAACATCCCACTCGCCGAGAAGCGTTATCAGGCGCATCTGACCGAGCTTGAGACCAGGGAGTACGAATGAGCGCAGTCAGCTGGGAGGAAACCAAGCGCAAGACCCGTGCGCGTCGGGAAGCCGCAGGGCTGCCGGTACGGTCCGAGGAGGAGAAGCATGCCTCGATGGACCGGTTGATGGCCGAGGTACGGGCTTACCGTCTCGCGGAAATTCGTCGCGAGCAGGCGCTGAGCCAGCGGGATGTCGCTACGTCGATGGGTGTCTCTGCTCCCCGGGTATCGGCAATCGAGCATGGCGACGCGGATCGTACGGAGGTTGCCACCCTGCGCTCTTATGTAGAGGCGCTCGGTGGGAAGTTGCGCGTGGTCGCGGATTTTGGGGACACCGAGTACACGGTCGCTTGAGGCGACAGACCGCCCCTGTTCGGGGGTTCTGCGGTTTCAGTAGCAATGGGGGGACATGGAAGAAGCGGGCCTGTGCGAACCGGCCGACATGCAGCGGCTGCGGCAGGCCGTGCGGTGAACCCGCCGATTGTTGCGGACAGTTACCCGCGCTGACTGCTCCGGGTGTCCGAGCGCTTGTGTGAGGAACGTGTCGCGAGCCTGGTGAGCGCCCCCGTGCGCCCCCCAGTCTGGGGGCCATGTCCGTTCAGACCCGATCTCTGGATTCCGTCACCGTTCGTGAGTTTCGGCGGCGGTTTTGTGCCACGCGCTACGGGGCGCGGCTTGCGCGGCAGGTTGCCGTGGACCGGCTCGAGGGGTGGGGCATCGCGTACGGGAGCGAGCTGTCCGACCGCGTCGCGGCGGTCGTCGGCGAGTTGGCGGCGAACGCCGTGCTCCACGGGCGGGTTCCCGGGCGGGACTTCGAGGTGTGTCTGAGGG
>NZ_LIQY01000531.1 GCF_001418495.1 Streptomyces pathocidini
GCGGCCCGGTGACCGCCTCGGGCACGGTGACCACCAGCCCCCCGCGCGAGGCACCCGCCGCGGCCGCCGCGTCGAGCGCGTCGGCCAACTGCCCGGCGGAGACGGTCGCGTCGACGGAGCACGGCTCGGCGAGCCGGGCCGTGCGGATGGCCAGCACCTCGAACGAGGCCGGACGGCCGAAGACCGCCACGACTCCCCCCGCCGCGGGAGGAGTTCCCGCCCCCGCCTGGAGGCGGACGGCGGCGCGGCGGTCGTAGTGGATCAGCCGGGCCAGGAAGGCGGCGAGATCCGCCGCCTCCCCGGCATCGGCGAGGCGCAGCACCGTCATGCGGCGCCGGCCTCCGAGGTCATGCTGTCGTCCAGGTACTCCTTGAGGAAGGCCCGCTCCTCGGCGGAGATCCGCCGCGGCCGCCCTTCCTGGAGGTTGTACGGGACGACGACCGTCGACGCGCGGACGTAGCTCTCCTGCTCGTCCTTGACTTCGTACGCGATGGTCAGCGAGGCCGCGGTGAGCTTGGTGACCCACAGCTCGATGGTGACCGGGGCGTGCCGGTGCACCAGCGGGCGCAGGTAGTCGATCTCGTGCCGGGCCACCACCGAGCCGCCGGTGAAGGACGCGCTGCCCTCCCCGGGCGCCAGCCGGAACATGAAGTCGATGCGCGCCTCCTCCAGGTAGCGGAGGAACACCACGTTGTTGACGTGGCCGAAGGCATCCATGTCCGACCAGCGCAGGGGGCAGGAGTAGACGTGCCGTGCCACGCCCTCAGCCCCGCGTCAGCTTCTTGTAGGTGGCGCGGTGCGGGCGGGCCGCGTCCGCGCCGAGGCGCTCGATCTTGTTCTTCTCGTAGGACTCGAAGTTGCCCTCGAACCAGAACCACCTGGACTCGCCCTCGTAGGCGAGGATGTGCGTCGCCACGCGGTCGAGGAACCAGCGGTCGTGGGAGACGACCACGGCGCAGCCGGGGAACTCCAGCAGCGCGTTCTCCAGCGAGGAGAGGGTCTCCACGTCGAGGTCGTTGGTCGGCTCGTCGAGGAGCAGCAGGTTTCCGCCCTGCTTGAGGGTGAGCGCGAGGTTGAGGCGGTTGCGCTCACCGCCGGAGAGCACGCCGGCGGGCTTCTGCTGGTCCGGGCCCTTGAAGCCGAACGCGGAGACGTAGGCCCGCGAGGGCATCTCGACCTGGCCGACGTTGATGTAGTCCAGCTCGTCGGAGACGACGGCCCACAGCGTCTTCTTCGGGTCGATGCTGGCCCGGGTCTGGTCGACGTAGGAGATCTTGACGGTCTCGCCGACCTTGATCTTGCCGGAGTCCGGGGTCTCCAGGCCCTGGATCATCTTGAACAGCGTGGTCTTGCCCGCGCCGTTGGGGCCGATCACGCCGACGATGCCGTTGCGCGGCAGGGTGAACGACAGGTCGTCGATGAGGACCTTCTCGCCGAACGCCTTGGAGAGGTTCTCGACCTCGACCACGACGTTGCCCAGGCGCGGGCCCGGCGGGATCTGGATCTCCTCGAAGTCCAGCTTCCGGGTCTTCTCCGCCTCGGCGGCCATCTCCTCGTAGCGGGTCAGCCGCGCCTTGGACTTGGCCTGCCGGCCCTTGGCGTTGGAGCGGACCCACTCCAGCTCGTCCTTCAGCCGCTTGGCGCGCTTGGCGTCCTTCTGCCCCTCGACCTTCAGGCGCGCGGCCTTCTTGTCGAGGTACGTGGAGTAGTTGCCCTCGTACGGGTGGGCGCGGCCGCGGTCGAGCTCCAGGATCCACTCGGCCACGTTGTCGAGGAAGTACCGGTCGTGGGTGACGGCGACGACGGTGCCCTGGTACTTCGCGAGGTGCTGCTCCAGCCACTGGACGGACTCGGCGTCCAGGTGGTTGGTGGGCTCGTCGAGGAGCAGCAGGTCGGGCGCCTCGAGGAGCAGCTTGCAGAGGGCTACGCGGCGGCGCTCACCGCCGGAGAGGTTGGTGACGGGCCAGTCGCCGGGCGGGCAGCCGAGGGCGTCCATGGCCTGCTCGAGCTGGGTGTCGAGGTCCCAGGCATTGGCGTGGTCCAGCTCCTCCTGGAGCTTGCCCATCTCCTCGAGCAGCGCGTCGGAGTAGTCGGTGGCCATCTGCTCGGCGATCTCGTTGAACCGCTTGAGCTTGGTGATGGTCTCGCCGACACCCTCCTGGACGTTCTCCAGCACGGTCTTCGACTCGTTCAGCGGCGGCTCCTGCAGGAGCATGCCGACGCTGTAGCCGGGGGTGAGGAAGGCGTCGCCGTTGGAGGGCTGCTCCAGCCCCGCCATGATCTTCAGGACGGTCGACTTGCCGGCGCCGTTC
>NZ_LIQY01000532.1 GCF_001418495.1 Streptomyces pathocidini
TGTGGGCAGCTGTTCCGCAGGGGCGGAACGCATGCCCACAACGAGGGCCGAACCGTGGATCGCAGACGCGCGGCACGCGCTGAGGTACCCCGCGCAGGGTGCCGGGCCGGCGCAGAGTGCCAGGCCACGCAGGGCGCGCCGTCAGCCCGCCCTGTGCACCACCGCGTCGCACAGCGCCTCCAGCGCCGCCTTCGCGGCACTCGTCGGCAGCGGGGCCAGCGTCGCGCGCGCATCCTGCGCGTAGCGGATGGTGTCGCGGCGGGCCTGTTCGAGGGCCGGGTGCGCCCGCAGGCGCCGCAGCGCCTCCGCGTGCCGCACGTCGTCGGCGAGGTCGCCGTCGAGCAGCGCGCACAGCTCGGCGTCCTCGGCCGCACCGCTCACGGCGGCCTGCGCCCGCAGCCGCAGGACCGGCAGTGTCGGGACGCCCTCGCGCAGGTCCGTGCCCGGCGTCTTCCCCGACTCGTGGCTGTCGCTGGCGATGTCCAGCACGTCGTCGGCGAGCTGGAACGCCGTACCGAGCCGCTCCCCGTACTGCGTCAGCACGTCCACCACGGTCTCGTCCGCCCCGGACATCATCGCCCCGAAGCGCCCGGAGACGGCGATCAGCGAGCCGGTCTTGCCCGCGATCACATCGAGGTAGTGGTCGACCGGGTCGCACCCCTCGCGCGGCCCCGCGGTCTCCAGGATCTGCCCGGTCACGAGCCGCTCGAACGCCTCGGCCTGAATGCGTACGGCCTCGGGGCCGAGGTCGGCCAGAATGTGCGAGGCACGGGCGAAGAGGAAGTCACCGGTCAGCACGGCAACCGAGTTGTCCCAGTTGGCGTTGGCGCTCGGCACCCCGCGCCGCACGTCCGCCTCGTCCATCACGTCGTCGTGGTACAGCGTCGCGAGGTGCGTCAGCTCCACCACGACGGCGGCCGGGACGACGCCCGGCGCCTGCGGGTCGCCGAACTGCGCCGCCAGCATCACCAGCAGGGGCCGGAACCGCTTGCCCCCGGCCCGTACGAGATGCCGCGCGGCCTCCGTGATGAACGGCACCTCGCTCTTGGTGGCCTCGTACAGGCCCTCTTCGACAGCCGCCAACCCGGCCTGGACATCGGCTTCCAGAGCCTGGTCCCGCACGCTCAGCCCAAACGGCCCGACGACGGTCACGAGGGGTTCTCCTGTCTGCGGACGACTCACTGCGGTGCACCGCGCGGTCCGCTGCGGACGTCTACGCGGATTGTCGATGTGTCGCTGTCACTGCTGTCACCATGGGAAGCGTATCCGGTCGCCTGTCGATCACCGTGGGCGCCCGCCCGGCCCC
>NZ_LIQY01000533.1 GCF_001418495.1 Streptomyces pathocidini
GGGCAGACGCGACTCCGCCGCGCGACGACGCCCCGCACCCGCAGCAGGCCAACACCTCCCACCCCCCGTACGAGCGCACCCCGCAGAACGAGCGCCCGGCGCATCACGAGCACACCCCGTACGACCAGCACGGCCCGTACACCGAGGCCGACACCGAGCGGCGCGCCCCCGAACCCGACAAGCGGCCCGGCCGCACCGCCTTCCAGCGCGACCGCGCCCGCGTACTGCACTCGGCCGCGCTGCGCCGCCTCGCGGGCAAGACGCAGGTCGTCACCCCCGGGCAGCAGTCTCTCGGCTGGGACGCCAGCCCCCGCACCCGGCTGACCCACTCGCTCGAATGCGCCCAGGTCGGCCGGGAACTGGGCGCCGCCCTCGGCTGCGACCCCGACCTCGTCGAAACCGCCTGCCTTGCCCACGACCTCGGCCACCCGCCCTTCGGGCACAACGGCGAACAGGTCCTCAACGGCTTCGCCAAGGACTGCGGCGGCTTCGAGGGCAACGCCCAGTCGCTGCGCCTGCTCGCCCGCCTCGAACCCAAGCGCTTCCTCCAGCCGGGCCCGGGCGCGGACGACGGCGACCTGGTCAGCGTCGGCCTCAACCTCACCCGTGCGGCCCTGGACGCCGCCACCAAGTACCCCTGGCCGCGCGGCGGCCACCCCACCGACCCCGACTCCCCGAAGTTCGGCGTCTACGAGGACGACCTGCCCCTCTTCGCCTGGCTGCGGCAGGGCGCCCCCGAACACCGGCAGTGCTTCGAGGCCCAGGTGATGGACTGGTCCGACGACGTCGCATACTCCGTCCACGACTTCGAGGACGGGCTGCACGCCGGGCACCTCGACCCCAACATGCTGCTCGCCGAGCCCGAGCGCCAGGCGGTCTTCGCCTGCGCCACGGGCCGCTACGCCCCGCCCGGCACCGACCCCGCCGAACTGGCCGAGGCCCTCGACCGGCTCATCGACCAGGAGTGGTGGCCGCACGGCTACGACGGCTCCGCCCCCGCCCAGGCCCGGCTGAAGGACGCCACCAGCCAGCTCATCGGCCGGTTCTGCCTGGCCGCCGAGGGCGCCACCCGCCAGGCCTACGGCAGCGGGCGGCTGACCCGCTACGCCGCCGAGCTCGTCGTGCCGCACGGGACCCGACTGGAATGCGCCGTTCTCAAGGCCGTCGCCGATCTGTACGTGATGCAGCGCGCCGAGCAGGAACGGGTCAGGGCCGACCAGCGGATCGTCCTGGCCGAACTGGCCGAGGCGCTGAACGCCCGCGCGCCCGAGGGACTCGACCCGCAGTTCCGGGCCCTGCACGCGGCGGCCGGGGACGACCGGGCCCGGCAGCGCGTCGTGGTCGACCAGATCGCCGCCCTCACCGACGCCTCCGCCCGCAGCCTCCACGCACGCGTGGCCCGGTCCTGACTCACCCACACATCCCGGTCCCGACCCGGCATGCGTGGCCCAAGTCCTGACCCACGCACGCGTGGACCGGGATGAAAACGGCGAGGGATGACGGCGCGGGATGAACGGGAAAGCCGCCGCACCCGTCTAAGACCGGTAGTGGCCGGGTCGCACCCGCCCCCGGCGAGGTCCTCTTCCCGCGCCACGCCCCGTGCGGGAGGCTCGCCAGGGGGGTGGAGAGCGGGAGACGATGGACACCGGCTTAAGGCCCGGCAGCGAGGAGGCACCAAGTGGTCGACGCACATCAGACGTTCGTCATCGTCGGGGGAGGGCTCGCGGGGGCCAAGGCCGCCGAAACCCTGCGCTCGGAAGGCTTCACCGGACGGGTCATCCTCGTCTGCGACGAGCGCGACCACCCCTATGAACGGCCCCCGCTGTCCAAGGGCTATCTCACCGGCGCCGACGAGCGCGACAGCGTCTTCGTCCACGAACCCGCCTGGTACGCGCAGGCCGAGATCGAACTCCACCTCGGCCAGCCCGCCGTACAGCTCGACCGCACCGCCAAGGCCATCACCCTCGGCGATGGCACCCGCATCCACTACGACAAGTTGCTGCTCGCCACCGGGGCCGAGCCCCGCCGCCTCGACATCCCGGGCACCGACCTCGCCGGTGTCCACCACCTGCGCCGCCTCGCGCACGCCGACCGGCTGCGCGGCGTACTGGCCTCCCTCGGCCGGGACAACGGGCACCTGCTCATCGCGGGCGCGGGCTGGATCGGCCTCGAAGTGGCCGCCGCCGCCCGCGGCTACGGCGCCGAGGTCACCATCGTCGAACCCCAACCCACGCCGCTGTACGGCGTGCTGGGGCCCGAACTCGGCACGGTCCTGGCCGACCTGCACCGCGAGCACGGCGTCCGCTTCCACTTCGGCGCCCGGCTCACCGAGATCACCGGCCAGGACGGCATGGTCCTCGCCGCCCGCACCGACGACGGCGAGGAGCACCCGGCGCACAGCGTCCTCGCGGCGATCGGCGCCGCGCCCCGCACCGGACTCGCCGAGTCCGCGGGCCTCGCCCTGGCCGATCGCGCGGACGGCGGAGGCATCGCCGTCGACGCCTCCCTGCGCACCTCCGACCCCGACATCCACGCCGCGGGCGACGTGGCCGCCGCCCAGCACCCGCTGCTCGACACCCGCCTGCGCGTCGAGCACTGGGCCAACGCCCTCAACGAGGGCCCGGCCGCCGCCCGCGCCATGCTCGGCCGGCAGGTCTCCTACGACCGCATCCCGTACTTCTTCTCCGACCAGTACGACCTCGGGCTCGAGTACTCCGGCTACGCCCCGCCCGGCAGCTACGACCAGGTGCTGCTGCGCGGCGACGCGGCCAAGCGCGAGTTCATCGCCTTCTGGCTCGACGAGGGCCGCGTCATGGCCGGGATGAACGTCAACGTCTGGGACGTCACCGAGCAGATCCAGCAGCTCGTACGCTCCGGGCAGCGGGTGGACACCGAGGCCCTGGCCGACCCGGCCGTGCCCCTGGGAGCCCTGCTCGCGTAGCGCGCGGGGCACGGCGGCACCCACCGCGGTCGTGCCGGTCCCGGAGGCCTCCCGCTCCTGTGGGCGGTCTCGGGACCGGCCACCGCGGGAGGCCGCCGTCTCCCCCCGGTGGCCGATCAGCGACCGGGCTGTCGGACCCCGGCCGTAGACTTCACGCGTGGCAGGCAGGATCAACGATGACGACGTGAAGGCGGTCCGGGACGCGGTCCCGATCGACGCCGTCGTGTCCGAATACCTCCAGCTGCGCAACGCCGGCGGCGGCAACCTCAAGGGCCTGTGCCCCTTCCACGACGAGAAGTCCCCCTCCTTCCAGGTCAGCCCCAGCAAGGGCCTCTTCTACTGCTTCGGCTGCCAGGCCGGCGGGGACACGCTCGACTTTGTCATGCGGGTCGACCACCTGTCCTTCTCCGAGGCCGTCGAACGGCTCGCCTCGCAGGCGGGGATCACGCTGCGGTACGAGGAGGGCGGGTACACCCCCGGGCGCCAGCAGGGCGAGCGGATCCGGCTGGTGGAGGCCCACAAGGCCGCCGCGGTGTTCTACGTCGAGCAGCTCGGCGGCGCCGAGGCCGAGATCGGCCGGAAGTTCCTCGCCGAGCGCGGCTTCGACCAGGCCGCGGCCCAGCACTTCGGCGTCGGCTACGCCCCGGCGGGCTGGGACCATCTCGTACGGTTCCTGCGCGGCCGCGGGTTCAGCGACAAGGAGCTGATCCTCTCCGGGCTCGCCCAGGACGGCCGCCGCGGCCCCATCGACCGGTTCCGCGGGCGCCTGATGTGGCCGATCCGCGACATCACCGGCGAGGTCGTCGGCTTCGGCGCGCGCAAGCTGCGCGAGGACGACAACGGCCCCAAGTACCTGAACACGCCCGAGACCCCGCTCTACAAGAAGTCCCACGTCCTCTACGGCATCGACCTCGCCAAGAAGGACATCGCCAAGACCAACCGCGCCGTCGTCGTCGAGGGCTACACCGACGTCATGGCCTGCCACCTCGCCGGGGTCACCACCGCCATCGCCACCTGCGGCACCGCCTTCGGCGGGGACCACGTGAAGATCCTGCGGCGGCTGCTGATGGACAACTCCGGGGCCGAGGTCGTCTTCACCTTCGACGGCGACGCGGCCGGGCAGAAGGCCGCGCTGCGTGCCTTCGAGGACGACCAGAAGTTCGCCGCCGAGACCTCCATCGCCATCACCCCCGGCGGCATGGACCCCTGCGAACTCCGCCTCGCCGAGGGCGACGAGGCCGTCAAGGCCCTGGTCGACGCCCGCACCCCGCTCTTCGCCTTCGCGCTGCGCACCATCGTCGCCCGCTACAACCTGGACACCGAGGAGGGCCGCATCTCCGCCGTCGACGCGGCCGTCCCCGTCGTCGCCGCCATCAAGAACCAGGGGCTGCGCGACCGTTACGCGATCCGGCTCGTCGGCATGGTCGGGATCACCAGCCAGGCCGAGGAGCAGTCCATCATCCGCCGGGTCCGCGCCCTCGCCCGCAGCCTGGACAGCAACCCCGGCCAGGGCGGCGGCCCCCGCGCGGGCGGCCGCCGCACCCCGCCCGCCGCGGCCGGTGCCCAGGGCGGCACCGCGCCCCGGCCTCCGCGCGGCCCCGCCCTGAACCTGCGCAGCCCCGCCCACCGCGACGAGCGCGAGCTGCTCAAACTCGCCCTCCAGCGCCCCGACCTGGTCTCCCCGGCGTTCGACGCCTACGGCGCCGACGAGTTCACCGCGCCCCCGTACGCCACCGTGCGCCTGGCCATCGAGGCCGCCGGGGGAGCGGCAGCTGCCGACCGCGACTACCTCACACGCGTACGCGACGCCGCCCCCGACGACTCCGTGCGCGCCCTGGTCCACGAGCTGGCCGTCGAACCGCCCCACACCCGCCGCGAACCCGACGAGGTGTACGCGGGCACGCAGCTCGTCGCCGTACGGCTCGCCGCCGTCAACCAGCGCGTCGGCGACATCCGCGGCACCCTCCAGCGCCTGGGCCCGCAGGCGGACCCGGACCATCTGGCCGCCGTCCAGAACGAGTTGTGGGTGCTCCAGCAGTACGGCCAGGCGCTGCGCGAGCGCGGCG
>NZ_LIQY01000534.1 GCF_001418495.1 Streptomyces pathocidini
GTCACCAGCACGCCCCGCACCCGCTGTTCGGTGAACAGGCCCAGGTACTCGGCCTCCTCGCTCGGGCTCTGCGCGCTGTTGCACAGCATCACCCCGAGCCCCGCCTCGCGCGCGGCGCGCTCCGCGCCGGAGGCGACGTCCACGAAGAACGGGTTCGCCATGTCCAGCACCAGCAGCGCGATGATCCGGCTGCGGCCCGCCCTCAACTGCCGTGCGGACTCGCTGCGTACGTACCCCAGCCGCTCGATGGTGGACTGGACGCGGACCCGGGTCTCCTCGGAGACCGAGTCGGGGCGGTTGATCACGTTGGAGACCGTGCCGACCGACACCCCGGCCACGCGGGCCACGTCCTTGATGCCCACCGGATGGCCCGGGTGGGCTGCCGCCGGGCCGGCGAGTGCGGTCATCGGCCGGTGACCTCGACCAGTTCGAGACCGGTCAGATCGGCCAGCGCACGCAGGTCGGGCAGCAACCGGCCGGTGGCGAGCGCCCAGTGGTGGCCGACGCCGCTCGCGCTCCAGGCGTCGGTCCACTCCCCCGGGTCGGTCCCGAAGTCGACGCGGGAGGTGGTGTTGCCGATCTGGAGCAGCGGTCCTGCCACGACCTCGCCCTCGGAGGCGATCAGCCGGTAGCGGCCGTCGCGGGACTGGCCGATGCCGAGGAGGGTCACCGGGCCGTGCCTGACGTCGAACTCGACGGAGACGCCCCAGCCGCGCTTCCCGTGGTAGACGCCCAGGCCGCGCAGCAGCGGGCGCCGCTCGCTGATGGCGAGGTGGCCGGGCCCGTCGTGGCCCATCTCCACCACGCCGTCGCGGAAGTCGAGCGCCTGCAGCTCGGTGAACGAGCCGCCCGCGCCGAGCCGGTCGGCGACCAGCATGGCGAGCGAGGTGCGCAGCTCGTACTCCCCGCAGGTGGGCACCCCGCGGGCGGTCAGCAGGGAGGCGCCAAGGATCATGCCCGCGCCGAGCCGCTCGTGGATCTCCCCGTCCAGGCCGCGGTGGTAGTACGCGAGCGAGTCCAGGTCGAAGTCGGCGACCAGCCGGTCGAGGGCTGCGGAGACCCGTGCGGCCCAGGCGAGGTCGTCCTGAACGACGGAGTCGGCCAGCTCGAACACCTCGCGGGTCTCGGCGAGTTTGGCCTCGACCTCGGCGTCCCGGACCTTCTCCACGCGCACCCGCAGGTCGTCGAACTCCAGGACCTCGACGTGGCCGCCGAGGTTGCCGGAGACCATCGTCAGGTCGGTGGACACGTCGTACATGCCCGGGTAGAGGTGCCCCATCAGTCCGTGCCGCCCGTTGCGCAGCACCGACCGCACGCCGGCGGCACGGATCCAGCGGCCGATGCGCTGCCAGGCGCGCTCGTCCTCCAGGTGGCCGGAGACGGACCGGAAGGGAACTCCGGCGCGCTCGAAGGCGTTGGCCATTTCAGGGAGGGGGCAGGCACCGCAGTAGGCGAGCCAGGCGCCCGTGTCGAAGGACGCGTGGTCCATGGCCTCGGTGGGCTGGAGGTTGATGAGGAGTACGGGGGCGCCGCTGCGCTGGGCGACGGGCACCAGCATGGTGGCGGTCATATAGGTGGTGAGGAAGCCGACGATCAGGTCGCAGCCCTCGGCGCGGAGCTTCTCGGCCGCGGCGGCGCCCTCCTGGGCGTCGGAGATGAAGCCGACGTCGACGACCTCGGCGTCGAACTCCCGCATGCGCTCGGTGACACGCTCCGCCGAGCGCCGCAACTGCGGGAGCAGGTCGGGGAACTGGGGCCAGTAGGCGCCGAGCCCGCCCGCGACGAGCCCGATCCTCGGCCTGCGGGCGGTGGCGGGAGTCCGTACGGTCATGCGGGCTGTTCCCTTCTGAACGGGATGGTGGTGCTAGTCGAGGTGGAACACTTCGGTCAGCGGCTTCATCGCCTCGTCGGGCCCGGTGCCGTCCAGCGCCTCGAAGAACGGCACCATCTCGGCCTGCCAGCGGGCGTTGACCCCGGTGGCCGCCATGGCCGCCTGGGCGGCCGCGAAGTCCTCGGTCTCCAGGTAGCCGACCAGCAGGCCGTCCTCCCGGAGGAAGAGCGAGTAGTTGTGCCAGCCGGCGGCGGAGAGTGCCGCGAGCATCTCGGGCCATACGGCCGCGTGACGCTCGCGGTACTCCTCCAGCCGCTCCTGCCGCACCTTCAGCAGAAAGCAGACGCGCTGCATCGGGAGATCCCGCCTCCTGCGGATCAGAAGTCGAACCCGTCGATGTTCTTCTTGTCGAAGACGGTCGGCGGGCCGAGGATGATCTCGCCGTCCTTGCCGATGGTGTACTCGCCGAGCTCACCGGCCTTGAACTTCTCGCCCTCCGCACCGGTGATCTGCCCCGAGGCGAGCGCGGCGGCCGCGTACGAGCCGAGGTAGCCGAGCTTCTTCGGGTCCCACAGCGAGAACTGCTCGACGGTGCCGTCCTTGACGTACTTGCGCATCTGGTTGGGCGTGCCGAGGCCGTTGATGACGACCTTGCCCTTGTACGAGGAGTCGCTGATGTAGCGGGCCGCGGCGGCGATGCCGACCGTGGTGGGCGAGATGATGCCCTTCAGCTTCGGGTAGGCCTTGAGCAGACCCTGGGTCTCCTGGAAGGACTTCTGGTCGTCGTCGTCGCCGTAGGCGACCTTGACCAGCTTCATGTCCTTGTACTTCGGGTCCTTCAGCTCGTCCTTCATGAACTCGATCCAGGTGTTCTGGTTGGTCGCGTTCTGGGTGGCCGAGAGGATCGCGATCTCGCCCTTGTAGCCGAGCTGCTCCGCGATGTGCTGGACCTGGCTGCGGCCGATCTCCTCGGAGCTGGCCTGGTTGATGAACAGCTGGCGGCAGTCCTTGGCGGTGTCCGAGTCGTAGGCGACGACCTTGATGTCCTGCTTCATGGCCTGCTTGAGCGGGCCGCACACCGCGTTGGGGTCGTTGGCCGCGATCAGGATGGCGTCCTGGCGCTGCTGGATCAGGGTGTTGATGTAGGAGACCTGGGAGGAGGCCTTGGCGTCGGAGGGGCCGACCTCCTTGCCCTGGCCGCCGAACTCCTCGGCCGCCGCAATGCCCGCCTCGTCGACGATCTTCTCGTACGGGTTGTTGATCTGCTTCGGCAGGAAGGCGAGCTTGAGGCCCTTCTTCAGCGGCGCGTTCGGGTCGGCCTTGGCGTTGCTCGCCGCCTCCTTGGCCTCGCCCTTGGTGTCGTTCTTGGTGGTGCCGGAGCAGCCGGCCAGCGTGACGGCGAGCACGCAGGCCGCGGCGGTGGCGGAGAGGGTGACCCGGCGGCGGGTGCGGACGTGAGAGGACATGGTGAAGTCTCTTTCCAGGTACAGGAGTTGCGGGTGGATAAGGGTCTGACGGGGGCTTACGCGGTGGCGGGGGCGGCGGTCGCCGCGCGCCGCTGCCGGCGCTCGGAGACCGAGGTGACGACCCGCGGGGTGAGGACGGAGGCGACGAGCAGCAGGCCGGTGACGATCACCTGGATCTCGTTCGACACGTCGTTGAGCGTGAGCAGGTTGTTCAGCAGGCCGATCAGCAGCACACCGGCGACCGCGCCGCCGAGCGTGCCCTTGCCGCCGTCGAAGTCGACGCCGCCGAGCAGCACGGAGGCGATGACGACGAGTTCGAGGCCCAGGCCGTTGTCGGCGCGGGCGCTGCCGTAACGCAGGGTGTAGACGATCCCGGCGAAGGAGGCCACGAAGCCCGCGAGGACGAACAGCACGAGCTTGAGCCGCTTGACCCGGATGCCGGCGAAGTAGGCCGCGTCCTCCTGGGCCCCGATCGCGTACAGCGACCGGCCGAAGGCCGTGCAGTGCAGGACGACGGCGGTGACGACGGCGAGGACGGCGAACAGGGCGATCGGGTACGGGACGAAGGTGCCCGGCACGGTCTGGGTGTAGGTGGCCCACTGGGCGTACGCCTCGGGGAAGTCGGCGATCGCCTTGTCGCCGAGGACCACGGAGGCCAGGCCCCGGTAGAGGGTCAGGGTGCCGATGGTGACCGCGAGCGAGGGCAGTCCGACGCGGGTGACGAGCCAGCCGTTGAGGAGGCCGCCGAGCGCGCCGACGAGCAGGCAGATCGGCACGATCAGCTCGAAGCTCCAGCCGGCCTCCCACAGCGAGCCCGCGAGCGCGCTGGAGAGCCCGAGCATGGAGGCCACGGACAGGTCGACCTGCCCGGCGACGACCAGCAGGGTCATCGGCAGGGCGATCAGCGCGATCTCGGCGGTGTCGTTGAGGGCGGCGGACAGGTTGGCGGTGTCCGCGAAACCCTCGGTCGTACCGCTTCCGGCGAGGAAGACGGCGATCAGCAGCACGCCGACGACGGTGTCCCAGCGCAGGTACTTTGCGAGCGTGTTCAACGCCGGCTCCTCTTCCTCAGCGCGCTGGTGGTGCGCAGGTTCACGATGCGGTCGGTGGTGATGGCCGCGAGCAGCAGGACGCCCGTGATGGCCTGCTGCCAGAAGGAGTCCACCTTCAGGACGACGAGGGCGCTGCCCATGGTGGTCAGCAGCAGTGCGCCGAGCGCCGCGCCCCAGACGGTGCCGACACCGCCGGTGATGGCGACGCCGCCGACCACGACCGAGCTGACCACCGTCAGCTCCCAGCCGTTGGCAGCGTCGGCGACCACGGTGCCGAAGCGCGCCAGCCACAGCGCCCCCGCGAAGCCGGCGACGGCGCCGGAGAAGGCGTACGCGGCGAGCACCCGGCGGCGGATGGGGATGCCGGCCAGCCGCGCGGCCTCGGGGTTGGACCCGATCGCGTACAGCTCGCGGCCGCCGCGGTAGGTGCGCAGGTAGTACGCGGTGCCCGCCAGGACGGCGGCCGAAATCAGCGGCAGGTACGGGATACCGAGGATGCTGCCGCTGCCGAGGCCGAGCACGTCGTCGGGCACGTTGGAGGCGTTGATCTGCTCGCCGTGCGCCCAGGCGTGGTCGATGCCCTGGATGACGTAGAGCATGCCGAGGGTGACCACCAGCGCGGGCACCTTGCCGAAGCTGACGAGCAGTCCGCTGACGAGCCCGCACAGCACGCCGAGGCCGATGCCGAGCAGGACGGTGGTCAGCGCGCTGTGGTCGGTGCCGGAGACGAAGCTGCCGCAGGCGAAGGCCGTCAGGCCGACGACCGAGCCGACCGACAGGTCGATGTTCCGGGTGATGACGACGACGGACTGGCCGGCGGCGAGCAGCACCAGGATCGAGGAGTTGAGCAGCAGGTCCTTGATGCCCTGGTCGTCCAGGAAGGACGGGTTGGCCAGCCAGGTCCCGAGGATCAGCACGAGGAGCGCCCCGCCGATGCTGAGCTCGCGGGCGCGGAAGACCAGATCCATGAGCGACCGCGCGGATCGCCCGTCCGCCTCGGGCGCGGCCGGCGGGGATTCGATGGTGGCCGTCACGCCGCTGTCCTTTCGTGTGAACCGCCGGTGGCGGGGCTGCTTGGCTGGGGCGGCTCCTGCCGCCGGGGGGCGATCGGCGCACCGCGCGCGGGGGCGGAGGCAGTCGCGCTGCGCGGGGCTGCGGAGTCGGGGCAGGTCCGTCATGCCGCCGCCCCCTCCCCGGCGAGACGCCCGGTGGCCGCGGCCATGACCGTTTCCTCGGTGGCTTCCGCGCGCGGGAGTTCCGCGACGAGGCGGCCCTCGTGCATCACCAGGACCCGGTCGGCCATGCCGAGGACCTCCGGCAGGTCGGAGGAGACCATCAGCACGGCGAGTCCTTCGGCGGCGAGCGAGGAGAGGAGGCGGTGGACCTCGGCCTTGGTGCCGACGTCGATACCGCGGGTCGGCTCGTCGACGATGAGCACGGCCGGGTCGGTGGCGAGCCACTTGGCGAGGACGACCTTCTGCTGGTTGCCGCCCGAGAGCACCCCGACCGCGTCGGAGAGCCGGTTGTACTTGAGTTGGAGCTTCACGGCCCAGTCGGTGGCCCGCCCGCGCTCCAGCGCCCGGCGCACCAGACCTCCGCTGCCGAGCCGGTCGAGGCCGGTGAGCCCGATGTTGCGCTCGATGGAGGCCTCCATGACCAGCCCGCGCTGGCGCCGGTCCTCCGGTACGAGCGCGACACCCGCGGCCATGGCCGCCGTCGGCGAACCGGCGCGCAGCCGCTCGCCGCCCACGTGCACCTCGCCGGCGTCCGCCTTGTCCACGCCGAAGACGGCCTGGACGACCTCGCTGCGCCCGGCGCCGACGAGCCCGGCCAGGGCCACGATCTCGCCCTCGCGCACCTCGAACGACACGTCCCGGAAGACGCCTTCGCGGGTGAGCCGCCGCACCGAGAGAGCGGTCCCGCCGACGGTGGTGGCCTGCTTGGGGTAGAGCTCGTCGAGGTCGCGGCCGACCATGCGGCGTACGAGATCGTCCTCGGTGAGCCCGCCGAGGAGTTCGGAGGCGACCCAGCGGCCGTCCCGCAGCGTCGTGACGCGCTGGCAGAGCTCGAAGATCTCCTCCAGCCGGTGCGAGATGAACAGTACGGCGGCGCCGCCCTCGCGCAGGGTCCGCACGACCGAGAAGAGGCGGGCGGTCTCGCTGCCGGTGAGGGCCGCGGTCGGCTCGTCCATGATCAGGACGCGGGCGTCGAAGGAGAGCGCCTTGGCGATCTCCACGATCTGCTGGTCCGCGATGGAGAGCCCGCGGGCGAGCCGCTCGGGGTCGAGGTCGACACCGAGCCGGGTCATCAGGGCGGCGGTCGCGCCGTGGACGGCCCTGCGGTCGATCCGGCCGAGGCTGGTGCGCGGCTGGCGCCCCATGAAGATGTTCTCGGCGATGGAGAGGTCGGGGAAGAGCGTGGGCTCCTGGTAGATGACCGCGATGCCCGCGTCGCGGGCGTCGGCCGGGCCGTTGAAGACGACCGGCTCGCCGTCGAGGAGGACCTGCCCGGCGTCGGGGCGGTGCACGCCGGCGAGGGTCTTGATGAGGGTGGACTTGCCCGCGCCGTTCTCCCCCGCGAGCGCGTGGGCCTCGCCCGGGTACAGGTGCAGGGAGACGTCCTGCAAGGCCCGTACGGCACCGAAGGACTTGGATATGTCCGTCAGGGCCAGAACGGGGGCCGGGCCCGAGTCGGGCTGGTTCATGGAGGCTCCGTGGAAGCTGCGCCGTGAAAGGTTTCAACTGAGTTTCACGGAAGCTAGACGCGTAACACCCGCGACGTCAATGGGTCAGGCCAGGAAACTTTCTGGGCAAACTTTCCGACCGATGCCACGTCTTGACACACCAGTTGGGCGGCTCTAGCTTCACCACGATGAAACGATTCACGCCTCTGCTCAGCCACCGGGAGCGCTGATCCATGACTGCCGTATCCGCCGTGAAGGCGGCCCTCAGGACCCAGGCCATCGAGACGCCTTCATGGGCGTACGGCAACTCCGGCACGCGCTTCAAGGTGTTCGCGCAGCCGGGGGTGCCGCGCACCCCGCAGGAGAAGCTGGACGACGCGGCCCGCGTACACGCGCACACCGGGGTGGCCCCGACCGTGGCCCTGCACATCCCCTGGGACAAGGTCGAGGGCGCCGACGGCTACGCAGAGCTGGCCAAGTACGCGCAGGAGCGCGGGCTGAAGCTCGGTGCGATCAACTCCAACGTCTTCCAGGACGACGACTACAAGCTCGGCTCGGTCACCAACCCCGACCCGGCGGTCCGCCGCAAGGCGCTCGACCACCTGCTGGAGTGCGTCGACATCATGGACGCCACCGGCTCGCGCGACCTGAAGCTGTGGTTCTCGGACGGCACCAACTACCCCGGCCAGGACGACATCCGGGCCCGCCAGGACCGGCTCGCCGAGGCCCTCGCGGCCGTGTACGAGCGGCTGGGCGAGGGGCAGCGGATGCTGCTGGAGTACAAGTTCTTCGAGCCCGCCTTCTACGCGACCGACGTCCCCGACTGGGGCACCGCGTACGCACACTGCCTGAAACTGGGCGAGAAGGCACAGGTCGTCGTGGACACCGGCCACCACGCGCCGGGCACGAACATCGAGTTCATCGTCGCGCTGCTGCTGCGCGAGGGGAAGCTCGGCGCGTTCGACTTCAACTCGCGCTTCTACGCGGACGACGACCTGATGGTCGGCGCGGCCGACCCCTTCCAGCTGTTCCGCATCATGTACGAGGTCGTGCGCGGCGGCGGGTTCACACCCGACGTGGCGTTCATGCTCGACCAGTGCCACAACATCGAGGCGAAGATCCCGGCCATCATCCGCTCGGTGATGAACGTCCAGGAGGCGACGGCGAAAGCCCTCCTGGTGGACGGCGAGGCGCTGGCCGCCGCGCAGTCCTCCGGTGACGTGCTGGCCGCGAACGCGGTGCTGATGGACGCCTACAACACGGACGTCCGCCCGCTGCTGGCCGAAGTCCGCGAGGAAATGGGCATCGACCCGGACCCCATGGCGGCCTACGCCCGCTCCGGCTGGGCGGAGAAGATCATCGACGAACGCGTGGGCGGAACCCAGGCGGGCTGGGGAGCGTAACGCCTCCGGCGGGGGCCGGTTTTCGGCGACGGCCGTTGGGCACCGTCCCGCCATCCCGCCTCCCGCGGGGGGGGACCGGGTTTCGGGTGGCGGTCGTTCGGTACCGCCGGACTCCGTCGTCCCGCTTCCCGCGGAGACGGTTTCCCGGTGGCGGCCGTTCGGCACCGCCGAACTCCG
>NZ_LIQY01000535.1 GCF_001418495.1 Streptomyces pathocidini
TGGCGGTCCGGGCCGGATGGCGGCCCGGGGGCCGAGGGGGCGGTCCGGGTCAGCCGGTCTTCAGGCCGTACGTCCTGGTGGCCGTGGCCGAGAAGACGGCGGCCCGCTCGGTGGGGCTCAGGGTGGCGGTGAGGGCGGTGGCGGCGTCGACCACGTCGGTGTAGGAGGCGGCGAGGCGGCAGACGGGCCAGTCGGAGCCGAACATCAGCCGCTCCGGTCCGAAGGCCTCCAGCACCACCTCGGCGTACGGGCGCAGGTCCTCGACGGTCCAGCCGTCCCAGGCAGCCTCGGTGACCATGCCCGACAGCTTGCAGGCCGTGTTGGGCAGGGCGGCCAGCGCCCGTACGTGGTCGGCCCACGGGTAGAGCTCGCCGGAGGCGATGGGCGGTTTGGCCAGGTGGTCGAGGACGAAGGTGAGTTGAGGCAGGACCGTGGCCACTCTGAAGGCCGCACGGAGCTGGTGCGGCAGGACCAGCAGGTCGTAGGCCAGCCCGGCGTCGGCGACGGCCGCCAGGCCGCGCCGCACGTCGGGGCGGACCAGCCACTGGGGGTCCGCCTCGCCCTGGACCGGGTGGCGGATCCCCACCAGGCGGTCGCCGCCCGGCAGTTCGCGCAGGGCGGCCAGAGTGTCGGCCGCGTCGGGGGCGGTCAGGTCGGTCCAGCCGACGACTCCGGCGACCAGGTCGCTGCCGTCCGCGAGCGCGAGGAACTCGGGGGTCTCCTCCGCGATCGGGACCGTCTGGACGAGCACGGTGCCGGTCACCCCGGCGGCGCGGGCTTCCGGTTCGAGGTCGGCCAGGGAGAAGTCCCGGCGGATCGGGGCGAGTTCGCCGGTGATCCAGGGCTGGTCGCGGACGGACAGGTCCCAGACGTGGTGGTGGGCGTCGATCACCGCCTCGGGGCGGGTGCTGTCGGGCATCGCGGTCAGAGCTCCCATGCGACGGGCAGGCCCGCGGCGGCGCCGTCCGCGGAGTAGTCGTGGCTGACGTCGAGCAGCTCGCCCATGCGGGCCTGCCAGGCCACGTTGACCGGCAGCTTCTCCAACTCGGCGAGCAGGCGGGCGTAGTCCTCGCACTCCAGGACGTGGAAGAGCTCGGTGCCGCTGCGCCAGATCGTCCAGGAGGTCGCGCCCGCGGCCCGTATGGCGTCGGTGAGCTCCTCGGGGACCTCGCGGTGCGCGGCCTCGTACTCCTCGATCCGGTCGGCGCGGACCCTCGTGTGCAGGGCGACCCTCATGACGGCTCCTAGGCGGTTGTGGCAGGCGCGGCGGGGTCAGTCGCCCGCCGGGACCGGTACGTGTTCGGGCAGCAGGCCCTCGGCGCGCAGCTCCTCCCAGAGGGCGGCCGGGACGGGGTGGCGGAACATCTTCGCGGCGTCCTGCGCCTCGGCGGCCGAGCGGGTTCCGACGAGGACGGAGGCCACGGCCGGGTGTCCGTAGGGGAAGCGGAGGGCGGCGGCCCTCAGTGGCACGCCGTGCCGCTCGGCGACGGCCTTCAGGCGCAGGGCCCGCTGGAGGAGTTCCTCGGGGGCGGCGGTGTAGTCG
>NZ_LIQY01000536.1 GCF_001418495.1 Streptomyces pathocidini
CTCGGCCTGCTCGCCGCAGGCGCCCGCCGACTCCCCGAAAGCGCCGTCGACCGGGGGCTCGGCCGCCCGTACACCCGCTGCCCCCAAGCTGCCCCGGTCCCAACTGTCGCCCGTCACCGGCTCGTTCACGAAGCCGGAGAAGGAGTACCTGGTCGGCCGGGTACCCAAGGGCACGGACCCGGTGGCCGTCCTGGAGACCGGCCAGGAGGCCTGCGAGCGGATCGCCCGCACGGCCCGGCACGACCGCGCAGCCGTCATCGGCGCGCTGCGCGCGGGTGAGATCCCGGGCGCGGAGGACGCCGTACGGCATCTGTGTCCCGAGCACGAGCCGCTGCTGGAGGCGGCGGGAAAGGGAGGTACGGGGTGAGCGTGATGCGGAAGCTGCCCGTGGTCGTGGCGATACCGACCAAGAACGAGGCGGAGAACATCGCCAGGACGGTCGCTTCGGTGATCGGCCACTTCGAGGCGGTGGTCGTGGTCGACTCCGACTCCACGGACGACACCTGCGCGATCGCCAAGTCGCAGGGCGCGGAGGTGGTTCCGTACGCGTGGGACGGCCGGTATCCGAAGAAGAAGCAGTGGTGCCTGGACCATGTGCACACCGGCACGCCGTGGCTGCTGTTCCTCGACGGGGACGAGACGCCGAGCCCGGCCCTGCTGGCGGAGCTGCGGCGGATCTTCTCCCAGCCGGTCTCCGCCGCCGCGTTCGACATCCCGCTGGGCTACTGGTTCGCGGGGCGGCGGCTGCGGCACGGCCACACGATCGTCAAGCGCGCGCTGATGGACCGTACGCGCTGCCGCTTCCCCGTGCTGGGCGATCTGGCGGCGCCCGGGATGGGCGAGCAGGAGGGGCACTACCAGCCGCTGGCGGACGGGCCCGTGGTCCGGCTGCGGTCGCCGATCGAGCACGAGGACCTGGACCCGGTCCGCACCTGGTTCGACCGGCACAACCGCTACGCGGACTGGGAGGCGTGGCTGGAGCACCACCCGCAGGTGCGCGAAGAGATCCGCCTGGCGAAGACCCGCCAGGGCCGCCTCTTCCACAAAGCCCCCCTCAAACCGCTCCTCTCCTTCGCTTATGCCTACGTCTACCGCCGAGGCTTCCTCGACGGCCGCGCAGGCCTCGACTACGCCCTGGCCATGACCTTCTACCGCTGGCAGATAGCCCTGAAAGCACGGGAGTTGAGCCGCCTGACCTCATCTCCCACCGGCCGGTCGCGGTAACTCAGAGTCTGCTCAAGGTCCGCTCACGGGTATTCCGCGAACGGGCCTTGAGCAGCCTCAAGCAGCCGGGTCCCCGGTGGGCCCTCGTTTTGTAAGACGCGCCGGGGGGAGCGGCCGCGGGCGATCCGGCACTCCCTGCAGGCGAAGAAACGCAGTCCTGGGCCACTGTCCTGGTCGATGACCGCGGCGACCGCCGGTTCGTCGTCGGTGGGCTCGGAGTGCCAGTGGCACCAGCCCCGTCAGCATCCTGCGGCCTCTCGCGAGTCGAGCGCGGAGACGATGGCCGCGGACAGCCTGGCAATGACCGCGGCTGTCAACCGCTGCGCCTGCGGGCACAGCGGTTGCACTCGCAGGGTGGGTAGCCGACGGGGTTGTTCAGGGTCGTGATGGGGTCACCGTCGCGGACCGTCTGCACCGGGCCGTACGTGCGGCCACCGTCACGGCTGACCCGTAAGGTCATCAGTGAACGGGGTTCGTCACTCCCGCTGGGCACAAGGCCCGACCCCTGATCTACGCCACGCCGCGCTGCTGCTCGCTCCCTGCTCGCCATGTACTCAGCGTGGCGTTCCGAGTACACATGTCACAGGGACGGAACGTCCTACCCTCGCAACGCTATTGGGGCACGCCCAGGAATTCTGCAAGCTTCCGGAGGCCTGGCGGGTGGGCAGGGCCTGCCCAGAGGTCGTTCACGATGGCAACCGCCAACGTGTGGTGCCGCATCCACGCGGGCGCCACCCGGCGCAGAGCAGTCAGCGCTCTGACGGCGCCGTGCAGGTCCCCCACGTCCGTGTGCGCGCGTGCCACGTCCAGTAGGAGCCAGGTACGCCATGACGGTGGCACGTCCTTGCTCAGCCGCATCCCGCGTGACAGCGCCAACGCCTCTTCTGGACGGGCGTGTTGCACAGCGAGACGGACGCGCTCGATGCGCACGGACGAGCGGCTGAACACGGACACGAGCTTGCCGTTCGCCGGGGGCGGCAGAGTTGCCAAGCGCCCGGCAGCCTGCTCCGCCGTGGTCATCATCTCGTTGGCCGTGTCGTAGCTCCCGCTCCTGGCCGCGCTGGTCGCCGCCGACATGAGCAACCCGCCCCACACACGCACGCCTTCGGCGGTGGTGCCGTGGTCCCGCTCCACGTCGTCCGCCGCGTTGACCGCCAGGCACTCGGCATCGTCCAGCCGGTTCTGGCGCTGGTATGCCCAGGCAACGGAGTTGGAGATCATCGGTGTCAGCAGCGGGTCCGAGGACTGACCCGCCGCCGTCACAGCCCGCTCGAGACTGGACAGCGCGAGATCGGACTTGCCCAACCGGATGGCGAGATGCCCGCCGAGCTGCAACGCCTTGCCCAGTGCCGCCTGCCCCGCGGCGCGCTCGTCCGGCGAACCGACAGCGGCCGTCAGCCGGGCGTCGGTGATGATCCCGGGCAGCGCGTCCATCAGGCGGCCGAACTCGGCGGCATGGTAGAGAGTCCAGGCCTCGGTGATCTCCGCCCGCAGGAGCGGAAGGGACAGTGCCTCGGCACCGTACGGCTCCGGGGGCGGAGCAAACAGCGGAGGCATGATCGCCCGACGCACGGCGACCAGCGCCGGAGGATCCATTTCACCGTTGGACGGCACCCCCGGCGGGTCCCCCAACAGACTGGTCAGCTCCACTCCCAGCCCCTTGGCCAGGGCGTGGAGGGTTGGGAGCCGCGCACTGTGCTTGCGCTTCTGCTCCAACTTGCGCACCACGTCGACGGAAACGCCGGACCTCTCCGCCAACCCCTCCTGCGTGAGATCGGCCAGCCGACGCAACCGCCCCACACGCTCACCCAAGTGCTCAGAGGCCATGCCGCCACGCTACCCCCGGCGGCCTCCGTTCCACGGTGTGCGTTCCACCTTGCTCACCATGCCCGTGGTGCCGTCTGCCGTGATGGGTTTGCCGGTTGCGATGGTCGTCGCCGCGTCGCGGACGCCGGCGACCGCCGGGGTGCCGGTCAGGTCGCCGGGCGCGGGCCGCGCGTGCCGGGCGGCCTCGGGGTTCCGTGCCGTCCGGGAGGGGGGCGCGCGGCATGTGCTTGCGGCGCAGGCTCCGCACGTGCTTGCGGCGCGGGCTCCGGCGCTCATCGGGCGCGGCCGGTCACCACCTGCTCGTAGACCCCGCGGAGGGTGTCGGTGACGGCGTCGAGGGTGAACTCCTCGCGTACAAGGCGGTGGGCGGCCGCGGACGCCTCGGCGTGGGCCGCCGGGTCCAGGAGTTCCAGGACTGCCCGGCCGATGCGCGGGCCGTTGCCCGCGTCGCCCTCCCGGCTGTCGACGACGCGGCCCGCGCCCGCGCGCTCGACGTCGGGGGCCAGCCCGGTGGTGCGGGTGACGACGACGGGTGTGCCGACGGACAGGGCCTCCAGGACGGAGACGGAGAACGCGTCCTGGATGGAGGGGAGTACGTAGACGTCGGCGCGGCGCAGTTGCTCCATCACCTGGCCGCTGTCGAGCGGGCCGACCGCGGCCAGGGAGCCGTCCACACCGAGGGCGCGCGCCCGCGCCAGCGTTCCGGCCAGTGCGCCGGTGTCGGGCCCGGCGAGGACGAAGCGGGCGTCGGGGTGCTCGGCCAGGACGGTGGGCATGGCGGCGACGAAGTCCTGGGGGCGCTTGCCCTCCTGAACTCGCGCCAGATAGAGGATGGTCGGCGGCCCGTCGGCGGTCCGGGGCCGGTGCTCCTGGAGCCGGACGCCGTTCACGAGCCGCGCGTGGCGGACCAGGCCCGGCCTTCCGGCCACGGCGTCGACGTTCCGGCGCTCCCCCTCGGTGAGGGTCAGCACCGCGTCCGCCTCCCGCAGCACCCGGCGTACGCCCAGCGCGTCCACGATCCGGGCGGGCCGCTTCTCGGTCGGGTCGATCATGCCGTGCGTCTGGACCACCAGCGGGCGGCGGCGGGCGAGGGCCGCCAGGGCCACGGGCAGGGTGACCAGGTCGCGCATGAGGTGGACGTGGACGACGTCGGCGGCGGCCACCAGGCGGCGGGCCCCGGCCAGTAGCCGTACGGAGGTGATGCCACTGACCTCGTAGCGCGGGAGGGCGTGCCGGGCGCGGTGGAGCCGGGCGGGCACTCCTTCGACCCTGGTCGGGAGTGGTTCGTGCGGCGCGAAGCCGTCGCCGAGCGCCACGAGCGCGGCCCGGATCCCCTTGTCCCGAAGGGACTTGGAGAGGTTGAGCGCGACCCTGGTCGGGCCGCCGAAGGCGTTGTCGGGCGTGTGGAGCGTGACGACGTGCAGTACCTTCACCGAGGCCCCCCAAGGTGCGTAAACGTGCCGGTCCCCACCGGATGCGCTCGGATCACCTTAGCGCTGCCCACACCCCGACGTATCCGGATCTATATAGACTGCGGCACGGGGAGAACGGGGGTGGGGGGCGTGGCGGTTGACGTGAGCCCTGGTGGCGCGGACACGGCCCTTGCGCGGGACGCGCACGGCCGGGAGGGGAACGCCCCGCGGGCCGTGCTGTCGCGGGCGCTCGCCGTTCCGCTGGCGCTCGGCCTGGTCGGTCTCCTGCCCGCGGTGGTCGCGGCGCAGCCGGGCGACGGCGTACGCGACGAGGCGTACTGGCTCCAGCTCGCCCTCACCGCGTACGCCGGCGCGCGGCTCTCGGCGATGGTGCTGAGCAGACAGCGCCGGCTGATGCAGGGCACGTTCTGGCTGTTCGCCTATGTGGCGATGGGCGTCGCCCCGCTCGCCCAGGCCGTGCTCGGCCGGGTGCCGACGCCGCTGGTCGGCCCGCGCGCGGACCTGACGCTGGCGACGGCGCTGGTGCTGATCGGCTGCGTGGTCTTCGACGTGGGCGCGCTGCTGGCCCGCCACCGCCCGGCGGTGCGACGGCGCCGGGTCGCGCGGACCGCCGCGGTCTCCCACCGGCGGCTGTACGTGCTGGTCGCGCTGGCGTACGCGGCCGGGGCGCTGCTGATCGCCCAACTCGGCGGTCCCGCGGTCTTCTTCACCAGCCGCCAGGAGATCAGCGAGTCGATCGCGGCGAGCGGGGTGAGCTCGGCGGAGTCCGAGGCGGGCTCGGCGTTCCTGCGCGGCTTCGGCACGGTGCTGCCGCTGCTGGCGCTGCTGTTCCTGACGCGGCTGCTGCTGAACTCCCGCCGGGCGCGCCGCCGGCCGGGCCCGGTGGCGGCCTGGGCGGGCCTGCTGCTGCTCAACGGTGTGGTCAACAACCCGATCTCCAATCCGCGTTACTGGTTCCTGACGGTGGTCCTGGCCTTCCTGTTCACCGCGTTCCCGCGCAGCCCGGTGGTGTACCGGTCGGCGCTGGCGCTGGGGGTGGCCGCTGCGCTGCTGGTCTTCCCGTACATGGACCGCTTCCGCTACGACGAGGGTGGCTACCGGCCGGTGGAGTCGACGTCGATCGTGGAGCCGCTGGCCGTCAAGGACTACGACCAGATGGTGATGTTCGCGAACACCATCACCCACGCCTCCACGACCACCGGGCACTCCTACGGCCGCCAGGTCTCGGGCGCCCTGCTGTTCTTCGTCCCGCGCTCGGTCTGGCACGGCAAGCCGCAGGACACGGGCATCCGGGTGGGGACGTGGATGGGCACGAACAACGCCAACCTCTCCTCGCCGCTGTGGGCCGAACTCTGGCTGGACTTCGGCCCGTTCGGCATGGCGGCGGGCTTCCTGGCCCTGGGGTACGCCTCCGCGCGCGGCGACCGCCGCTACGCCGCGCTCACGACGGACTCGTCGCGCACGACGATCGCGGCCGTCGCCGTGCCCGCCATCGCGGGCTACTCCTTCATCCTGCTGCGCGGCTCACTGCTCCAGGCGTCGGGGCGGATCGGGATCGCGGCGGTGTGCCTGGCGCTGGTGACGACGTTCCGCGAGGAGGAGCGGCCATTCACTCCTCCTCCACCGTCACCGTCCCCGCCGCGCCGTCGACCGTGATCAGCTGCCCGGTGCGGATGCGCTCCGTCGCGCCCGGGACGCAGATCACCGCCGGGATCCCGTACTCCCGGGCCACCGTCGGCCCGTGGGCCATCACCGCGCCGGTCTCGGTGACCAGGCCGCCCGCCGTGAGGAACAGCGGTGTCCAGCCCGGGTCGGCGGTCGGGGCGACGAGGATCTCGCCCGGTTCGAGCGTCGCCCGCGCCGGGTCGCGGACCACGCGGGCGCGGCCGGTGGCCCGGCCGGAGGCGGCGCCCATGCCGGTGAGCCCGGCGCCGTGGGCCGTACGGGGCGGCAGCAGGGTCTCCACATCCGTGCCGTCGGACCAGCAGCGCCACCGGCACGGTACGGCGGCGCAGTTCGCGGTCGTACGTGGCGCGGCGGGCGGCGACGGTCTCCCCGAGGGCGTCGCCACCGCCCGCCACCGCCGTGCGCAGCTCGGGCAGGGTGAGGAACATGACGTCGTCCGCCCGGGAGAGCAGCCCCCGCGCGTGCAGTTCGGCACCGATGAGAAGCAGCCGGCGCCGACGGTCGCGCAGCGCGTACAGCCCGGCGAACTTGCCCGCCTCGCGCAGCCCGGCCAACTCGCGTGAGCGGCGCAGGAAGAAGCCGGCGAGCCGGCCGCGCAGCCGGTGCGCGCGCCGGGCCCGCAGGGCGAGTTCGGCCAGCATCGCCTCGGCCCGGGCCGCCGCCCGCTCGCCGTGCAGGGAATCCCAGCAGGAGCGGATCGCCGCGAGCAGCTCCTCGGCGCCCGTGACGTTCAGGTACGAGTCCTGCTGGCCCGCGAAGCTCGCGTGCGGCAGGTCCTCGGCGGTGGCGCTGGAGCGCACCGCGACCGGTCCGCCACCCAGCCGCTCATACGCCGCGAGCACCTCCTCCCGCGGCACCTCACCGCCGCGGTACGCCTCGGTGGTGACGCAGAAGCCCGTCCGGCACCCGCTCCCCCAGCCGGATCAGCGCGGCGAGCCCAGCCGCCTTCCCACCCACCAGATCGCGCCGCCCGCCGCCAATCGCACCCAGCTCAACTACACGCACCAAGACCACTCCTCTCACTTTGCAATACACTCGCAACGCATACGAAAAACAATACACTCGCAACACAAAAACAACCGTTGCGATTTTCGCAACCCCGGCTTACCGTGGACACGTGGACGAGACCATGGCGGACCGGGTGCGGGCGGTGATCAGCCGCGCCGCGCCCAGCCAGGCCGCGTTCGCGGAGGGCATCGGGATGACCCGCGACAAGCTGTCCAAGTCCCTTGGCGGGGCACGGCGGTTCACCTCCCTGGAGCTGGCGCTGATCGCGGAAGCGGGGGACGTGACGGTCGACTGGCTGCTGAACGGGCCCACGCCCGCGCACCCCGCCCTGGCCGCCCGATCGGCCCGGGGCACCAAAAGATCCGGCGGGGGACCCGACCCCACGGCACTGGAGGACGCGACCGGGCGCTACCTCGCCGCCTTCGACGTACTGTCGCTCCTCAGCCAGGGGCCCGAGCTCCCCGAACTGCCCACCGCCCCCGAGG
>NZ_LIQY01000537.1 GCF_001418495.1 Streptomyces pathocidini
AGGCGCCCAGGTCGCCGGTGGAGCGGTCGAGCCAGTCCCCCACGAGCTTGACCCAGCCGTCGCCGCGCCGGGCCTCCCGGGCGACGTACGCGACGAGGTCCTCGGGCTCGATCTCGTGGGCGTAGTTGCGGATGTAACGCTTGGTGCGGGCGATGTGGCGGCCCGCGCGGATGATCCGCGGCAGGTCCTCGCGGTCGTCGATCCAGTGGGTGTCAGCGGGCGACCCGGCGTCGCGGAGCAGCAGCGCGCCCGCGTCGCGTTCGGTCAGCGCCTGCTTCTCGCTGGTCGACTCGTCGACGGCGCCGTGCGCGTCCAGGCCGACGTGGCAGTGCGCGTCGACCAGCCCCGGCAGCACCCACCCCGTCACCGTCGTCACGTCCCGGGCGCCCACCGGGCGGTCGTAGGAGACCCGGCCGCCGACCACCCACAGCTCGTCTCGGACTTCGTCCGGCCCGACCAGCACCCGCCCCTTGATGTGCAGCACCGCACTCTCACTCATGTCCGCACTGTACGAGCCGGGGCGGGGCGCGGGCACCGGGGCCTCGGCCGCGCGGCAGGGCGCACACCCGCGGAAGTGGCGGGGGATATCCTCAGGGAAAACCTGCATGGCCTTCGAATGGCCTGGAGAAGAGCTTCGGGTGGCGCTTTTCCAATTTCTCAGATGCGCAGCTTCCCATATTCTCCTGCCCGCTTTCCTTCTCCCCAAACGCTAAACTTTCGTCAGCATCGAAGCCGTAATTCGAACGGATCTCAGATCCGTTACAGGCACGTGACGCACTTCACAAGCGATCCGTTTTGCCCCTTATTATCGGGGCAAACCAGCATCTTTTGACAACCCTCCGCGCGCTCGCCCGCACCCGCGCGATACCACAGATCGCTTCCTGGCGGTACCCCCCACCGCGATGCATTTTCCAATTGCACTGGGTAAATTGAATCTGCATGACCGCCGCACAAGCAGACCTTGCAGGCGCCCATAGCGAATTCCTCGAAATATCGGAGGGGATCGTGCTCGATACCCCACGAGTAGAGGACGGAGCAGCGATCTGGCGCATCGCCAGGGACTCCAAGGTGCTCGACCTCAACTCCTCCTACAGCTACCTCCTGTGGTGCCGCGACTTCGCCGCCACCTCCGTGGTGGCGCGGGACGGGGACGGTGAGCCCGTCGGGTTCGTCACCGGCTACACACGCCCCGAGCGCCCGCAGACGCTCGTCGTCTGGCAGGTCGCCGTCGACCACGCGCAGCGCGGTCGCGGCCTGGCCGCCGCGCTCCTCGACGGGTTGACCGCCCGGGTCACGGAAGAGCTGGGCGTACGCGACGTCGAGACCACGATCACGCCCGACAACACCGCGTCGAACCGCCTGTTCACCTCCTACGCCCAGCGCCATGGCGCGCACGTGGACCGCGAGGTGCTGTTCGACGGCGGGCTGTTCCCCGACGGCGGTCACGAGCCGGAGGTGTTGTACCGGATCGGCCCCCTCGCGGTGCCGGTCACCGCGACCGCCCCCTGACGGCCCGCGGCCCCGGGGCACCACCGCCCGAGGCGCCCGGTCACCGGGACCGCCGCCCAGAGCACCGCCTCCCGAGGGCGCCGCGACCGCCACCCCTCAAGTCTTCTCCCTCACGCCCTCATCTCCCTGGAGCACGCCGTGACCATCACCCAGCCCGACCTGAGTGTCTTCGAGACCCTGGAGTCGGAGGTGCGCAGCTACTGCCGCGGCTGGCCCACCGTCTTCGACCGCGCGCAGGGCAGCCACATGTATGACGAGGACGGACACACCTACCTCGACTTCTTCGCCGGGGCGGGTTCGCTGAACTACGGGCACAACAACCCGGTCCTCAAACGCGCACTGCTCGACTACCTCGAGCGCGACGGCGTCACCCACGGCCTGGACATGTCCACCACGGCCAAGCGGGCGTTCCTGGAGTCCTTCCAGAACACGATCCTGCGGCCGCGCGACCTCCCGTACAAGGTCATGTTCCCCGGCCCGACCGGCACCAACGCCGTGGAGTCGGCACTGAAGCTGGCCCGCAAGGTCAAGGGCCGCGAGGCGATCGTCTCCTTCACCAACGCCTTCCACGGCATGTCGCTGGGCTCGCTGGCCGTCACCGGCAACGCCTTCAAGCGAGCCGGCGCCGGCATCCCGCTGGTGCACGGCACCCCGATGCCCTTCGACCACTACCTCGACGGCCAGGTGCCGGACTTCCTGTGGTTCGAGCGCCTGCTGGAGGACCAGGGCTCCGGCCTGAACCAGCCCGCCGCCGTCATCGTCGAGACGGTGCAGGGCGAGGGCGGCATCAACGTCGCCCGCGCCGAGTGGCTGCGCGGCCTGGCCGACCTGTGCGAGCGCCGCGACATGCTGCTGATCGTCGACGACATCCAGATGGGCTGCGGCCGCACCGGCGCCTTCTTCTCCTTCGAGGAGGCGGGCATCACCCCGGACATCGTCACCGTCTCCAAGTCCATCAGCGGCTACGGGCTGCCCATGGCGCTGACCCTGTTCAAGCCGGAGCTGGACATCTGGGAGCCGGGCGAGCACAACGGCACCTTCCGCGGCAACAACCCCGCCTTCGTCACCGCCGCCGCGGCCCTCGACACGTACTGGGCCGACGGCCAGATGGAGAAGCAGACCCTCGCCCGCGGCGAGCAGGTCGAGCGGGCACTGCGCGCCATCGTGGACGAACTCCCGGACGGCGAGGCCGAGTACCGCGGCCGCGGCCTGGTCTGGGGCATCGAGTTCACGCAGAAGGAGCGCGCGAACGCCATCGCGGCCCGCGCCTTCGAACTCGGCCTGCTCATCGAGACCTCCGGTCCCGAGGGCGAGGTCGTCAAGCTGCTCCCCGCGCTGACCATCAGCCCGGAGGAGCTGGACGAGGGGCTTCGGACCCTCGCCCGAGCGGTGCGCGAAACGGCCTGAGCGCCGGAGTGCCGGGGACCCGTCCGCGGGTCCCCGGCTCCGGCTCTCGACCGGTACGCGACCCACCGCCGACCCGCAGAGAAGAAAGGCACTGAAGACCGTGATCGTCCGATCCTTCAAGGACATCGAGGGCACCGACCGGCATGTGAAGTCCGCGTCGGGCACCTGGGAGAGCAAGCGCATCATCCTCGCCAAGGAGCGGGTGGGCTTCTCGCTGCACGAGACCATCCTGTACGCGGGGACGGAGACGTCGATGTGGTACGCCAACCACGTCGAGGCCGTCGTCTGCGTCGAGGGAGAGGCCGAGCTGACCGACGACGAGACCGGCGAGAAGTACACGATCACGCCGGGCACCATGTACCTGCTCGACGGTCATGAGAAGCACACCATGCGGATCAAGGAGGACTTCCGCTGCCTGTGTGTCTTCAATCCGCCGGTGACCGGGCGCGAGGACCACGACGAGAACGGCGTGTACCCGCTGCTCACGGAGCCAGCGGAGAGCTGAACCCCCCTTCAGGGGAAGGTTCCTTGGGATCCTGAGATCTCGGGCATTCCCCAGGAGCCGCCTCCTGGAAGGGCCTTGAAAAGACAGGGCCGTACGAGAGGAGAAGGAGCACCACCATGACCACCGCACCCGAGCGAACGGCCGATCTCTACCCGACGCGCGGCGCGACCGAGGTGAGCACCCCGCGCCTGGACTCCGTCGTGTGGTCGGAACCGGGCACTCCGGGCCCCGTCCAGCCGTCGGAGCTGCGCGACTTCGACCGTGACGGTTTCCTCGCGATCGACCAGCTGATCACCCCGGACGAGGTCGCGGTCTACCGCGCCGAACTCGACCGGCTGATCGGCGATCCGGCAATCCGGGCCGACGAGCGCTCGATCATCGAGCCGCAGACCCAGGACGTCCGGTCGGTCTTCGAGGTGCACAGGATCAGCGAGCTGTTCGCCGGCCTGGTCCGCGACCCGCGCCTGGTCGGCCGCGCCCGGCAGATCCTGGGCTCGGACGTGTACGTGCACCAGAGCCGGATCAACGTGAAGCCCGGCTTCGGCGCCTCGGGCTTCTACTGGCACTCGGACTTCGAGACCTGGCACGCCGAGGACGGCCTGCCGAACATGCGGACCGTGTCCGTCTCGATCGCGCTGACCGAGAACCACGACACCAACGGCGGCTTGATGATCATGCCGGGCTCGCACCGGACGTTCCTCGGCTGCGCGGGGGCCACGCCGAAGGACAACTACAAGAAGTCGCTGCAGATGCAGGACGCGGGCACCCCGTCGGACGAGGCGCTGACGGAGTTCGCGAGCCGGCACGGCATCAAGTTGTTCACCGGCAAGGCCGGTTCGGCCACCTGGTTCGACTGCAACTGCATGCACGGCTCGGGCGACAACATCACGCCCTTCCCCCGCAGCAACGTCTTCATCGTCTTCAACAGCGTGGAGAACACCGCGGTGGAGCCGTTCGCGGCGCCGATCAGGCGCCCGGAGTTCATCGGGGCGCGGGACTTCACACCGGTGAAGTGACCCGTGGGTCCCGGCTGACACGGGAGCCCCGCCCGGCCCTGGTGCGTGGGCCGGACGGGGCTCCCGTATGTCCGGATCCGTTTCATGGCCGGATCCGGCTTTCGTTCGGCGGTGGTCGGGCAGCGTTGGGCGGTGGTCAGGCAGCGTTGGGCGGTGGTCAGGCAGCGTTCAACGGTGGTCAGGCAGCGCTTCGAGCAGGCGGTCCACGTCGTCCGAGGTGTTGTAGAGGTGGAAGGAGGCACGGAGGTTCCCGGCTCGGCTGGAGAGCTGGAACCCGGCCTCCGCGAGGCGCTCCGCGGCGTGGCCGAGCCCCGGCACCGAGACGATGGGCGAGCCCGGCGCGGGCAGCGGCTCGTGCCCGAGCCCGGCGGCACCGGCGCGGAAGCGGTCGGCGAGCGCGGCGTCGTGCGCGTGGATGGTCTCGGGCCCGAGCTCCTCGACGAGCGCCAGCGCGTGGCGGGCCGCGACGTACGAGTACACGGCCGGGCTCTCGTCGAACCTGCGGGCGGAGCGGGCGAGTTCGACGGCGCCGTAGTTGCTGTTCGCCGGCACCTCTCCGGCGAACATTCCGGCGAAGACGGCCGTGAGCCCGCCGAAGTCCTCCGGCACGGTGAGGAACGCGACGCCGCTCGGGCACAGCAGCCACTTGCGGGCCGTGCACACCGTGAAGTCGAAGTCCCCGGCGTCCAGCGGTAGCCAGCCGGCGGACTGCGAGGCGTCGACGAGGGTACGCGCGCCATGGGCCCGGGCGGCCTCCCGTACGGCTCGTAGGTCGGTGATCGCGCCGGTCGCGGACTGGGCGGCGCTGACCGCGACGAGCGCGGTGGACGGGCGTACGGCCTCGGCGAGCGCGTCGAGCGGCGCGCTGCGGACGGTGAGTCCGGGGCGGACGTGGAAGGGGTTGACCAGGGAGCTGAAGTCGCCCTCGGCGACGAGGACTTCGGCGCCGGAGGGCAGCGAGGCGGCGATCAGGCCCGCGTACACGGCGACCGACGCGCCCACCGCGACGCGGGCCACGGGTACCCCGGCGAGTCTGGCGTACGTGGCACGGGACACCTCCGCCGCCTCGTAGCCGCCGTGGTACCGGCCCTCGGCGGCACGGTCCACGGCGGTGCGCATGGCCGTGACGGCGCGGGTGGGGAGGAGGCCGAAGGCAGCGGTGTCGAGGTAGGTCGTCCGAGGCGCGAACTCCGCGCCGCCGAGGCTCTTTTCCATGGCCTTTTCCATGGCCTCACTATGGGATGCGGTGGTGGCGCCGTCCACCGGATATCTCCTCGGCCTCAGATATCTCCCCGGCTTCAGAGGTCGGCGGGGCGCGGCAGGGCGAACTCGTCCGCGATCCCGATACGGCGGAGGGTCGCGACCACGTGCCGGTGCAGCAGCTCGCGGGCCTCGCCCCCGCGGCCGCGGGACATGGCCTCGGCGATGGCGGTGTGCTCGGCGACGTCGTTCTCCGGGTGGCCCGGGCCCGAGGTGGAGGAGGCGGCGACGTAGCGGGTGCGGTCCCACAGGGCGGCGTGGAGGTCGGCCACGACCGGGTTGCCGGCGGCGCGGACGAGGCCGGTGTGGAACTCGCGGCCCAGGGCCATGGCCTGTTCGGAGGTGGAGACCTCGTGGAGGCCGCCGAGGAGGTCCAGGCCCAGTTCGCGCAGGGCGGGGCGGCCGCGGGCGGCGACGGTGTCGAGGGCGAAGATCTCAAGCAGGAGGCGGGCCTCCATGACGTCGCGGGCGTCGGCGTAGGCCCGCTCGATCTCCTCCTCGGAGGGCACCCCCTCCACCCCACCCGCCACATCCGGCATCTCACCCATAAACCCATTGTGAGCGGGTACGCCATGCGGCGCGCAACGCGGGACCGCGGCGGGCGCGCCACGCTGTGCGCGGACCATAGTTCGCCCACGTTGTGGGCATGCGTTC
>NZ_LIQY01000538.1 GCF_001418495.1 Streptomyces pathocidini
GCCGACCGCCCGCTCACCGAGGCGGACCGGCTGCGCGCCGAGCAGCAGCTGTACCGCCTGGTCCTGGGCGAGTTCGAGCGGACGAAGGGGCTCGAAGCCGTGGAGGTCGGCTGCGGGCTCGGCCTCGGCTGCGCCCTGGCCCTGCGGGAGTTCGGCTTCGCCGAGGTCTGCGGCATCGATGTGCACCCCGCGCAGCTGGACCGGGCCCGCATCGCCAACGCCGACGTGCTGGCCCTCCACCCCGAGCGGCTCAGATACGTGCGCGGGGCCGCCGAGGCCATACCGCTGCCCGACCGCTCCGCGGACTGCCTGTACTCGGTGGAGGCCGCGCAGCACTTCCCGGACCTGCCCGGGTTCGCCCATGAGGCGGCCCGGGTGCTGCGCCCCGGCGGGCGGCTGACGCTGTCGACCTTCTTCGCCCGCGGCGAGAGCGGGGCCGAGGCGCTGCCCCGGCTGCTTCCGACCTACTCCGACGGCCTCGACCTCCCGCACGTCATCGGCCACTTCACCGAGACCCTGTCCGGGCACGGGTTCGCGGACGTGCGCGTCCGGCCCATCGGGGAGGACATCTGGGCGGCCTACGACCGCTGGCTCGCCCAGACGCCCCTGAAGTCCCTGTGGCCCCGCCGCTTCCTGGAGGCGTACGTGACCGGGCTCCTCGACTACTACCTGGTCACCGCTGACGCCGCCACGGACCCGTGATCGCCAGCATGATGCCGGGCGACTGGATGTTGGCGAACAGCGTCTGCCCGTCGGGCGAGAAGACGACCCCGGTGAACTCGCTGTACTCCGGCTCCTCCTCGGTGCCGATGTTCAGGTCGTTGCGGGCGATCGGGTAGGTGCGCCCGTCGTCCGTGGCGCCGAAGAGGTGCTGGATGCCGCTGCCGTCCTCGGCGAGGATCAGCCCGCCGTACGGCGAGACGGTGATGTTGTCGGGCCCGTCCAGGGCGCCGTCCTCGGACGGGTCGGGGTTGACGCCGAGCAGCACCTTGAGGGTGAGGGTCCGGCGGCGCGGGTCGTAGAACCACACCTGGCCGTCGTGCTGGTTGGGGCTCTCGGAGCGCGCGAAGGAGGACACGATGTACGCGCCGCCGTCCGCCCACCACATGCCCTCCAGCTTGCGGGCGCGGGTCACCTCGCCCTCATCGAACTGCTTGCGCACCGAGACCGTACGGGCGTCGCGGTCGGGCACGTCGACCCAGTCCACGCCGTAGACAGTGCCGGTGCGGGTGGCGCGGGCGAGGTCGTCGACGAACCGGCCGCCCGAGTCGAAGCACTTGGGCGCCTGGAGCACCCCGGCGTCGTCGGCCAGCTTCCGCAGCTGCCCGCGGCCGTGCTGGAAGCCGTGCGGCGGGGTCCAGCGGTAGAACAGGCCGTTGGGGCCCGAGGCGTCCTCGGTGAGGTAGAGGTGGCCGCGCTTGGGGTCCACCACGACGGCCTCGTGCGCGTACCGGCCCAGGGCCTTGATGGGCTTGGGATCGCGGTTGGCCCGGCGGTCGTAGGGGTCGACCTCGAAGACGTAGCCGTGGTCCTTGGTCATGCCGTTGGAGCCGGCCTTGTCCTCGGTCTCCTCGCAGGTGAGCCAGGTACCCCAAGGGGTGCTGCCGCCCGCGCAGTTGACGGCCGTACCGGCGATGCCGACCCACTCGGCGACGTCGTCGCCGCGCCCGCGGACCTCCACGACGGTGCAGCCGCCGGGCGCGGCCGGGTCGTAGACCAGTCCCTCGGCGAGCGGCACCGGGTACTTCACCTTGTCGCGGGGGCCGCCGAGTTCGTGGTTGTTGACCAGCAGGGTCACCCCTCGCCGGCCCTCGAAGGCGGCGGTGCCGTCGTGGTTGGAGGGGGTGGACTCGCCCGTGTCGAGCGTGGTCTCGCCGCTGCGCGTGATGACCCGGTACGAGAAGCCGGCCGGCAGCGCGAGCAGGCCCTTCGGGTCCTCGATGAGCGGGCCGTAGCCGAGCCCGTGGGCGTGGCCCCGCCCGGCCTCCCGCTCACCGTCGCCCTCGGCGCCCTCGGCGGACGGCTCCACTCCGATCGCGCCGGGCGCGGTGGCGAGCACGCCGACGCTGCCGGCGAGGGCGACGCCGCCACCGGCGAGGGCGGAGCGCTTCGCGAAGTCTCTGCGGGTGAGGGGCATGTCATCTCCTGGATAACAAGATTCGGAACCCTGCGGGGAACTCCGCCACCCTCTCCCGCCCCGCCGAACACCGGTTGAACACGACGCGTCGACTCGGGTTCCGGTGAACGGCCTGGCGCCTACCAACTGCCGCCCGCCGCCTAACCGCCCGCGGCACCGCGGGGCCCGCGATGTGCCCGCGGGCGACCGGCCGAGCCCAGGCACGAGGCCCGCCCCGGCCGCCCCAGCCGCGCGGGTGCAACCGCGCGATACAACTATGCGCCAGCGCCGAGCGGTACTGTCCGCGCCCCGGCAACCGCCGTCGGCCCGCGGCGCCCGGCGGCTCGGCTCAGCCCTTCGCTCGCGACCGCGCCTTGAAGGCCGCCTTGCGGGCCTCCTTGGCGGTGCGCCTGTCGGGGTGGAGTTCGGCCATGGCCTCCAGGACGTCGGCGGTCGCCGGGTGGTCGACGCGCCAGGCCTCGTCGAAGAAGCCGCTGTGCTGGCTGACGACGCCCTCGACCAGGTCGCGGAGGTCCGCCTCGCTCTCCTCGCCCTGCTGGCCACCGAGTTGGGCCGCGATGGTGTCGACGGTGAGCCAGAAGACCAGCTCCTGGGACGGCGGCGGTACGTCCGTCGCACCGCGCTCGGCCAGCCCGACCCGGGCGAGCCCGCCCAGCCGCGGATCGTCCAGCACCTCGCGCAGCGCCTCCGCGGCCTCGGGCCCGAGCAGCAGGAGCGCCTGCTGGCAGGCGAGCCGCCGCACCGGCGCCCGCTCGTCGTCCCCCCGCGCCGCCGCGAGCAGTTCGCGGGCGGCGGCGACGGGCTCGCGCCGGGCGAGCCACTGCTCGGCCTCGGCCTGGGCGACGGCCCTCGGGAAGTCGGGCAGCCGCTCCAGCAGCACGTCCGCGCCCTTGTCGGCGAGGTCGCCGACCACGGGGGCCTCCAACCCGGCGTCCAGCATCCGCGCCCGTACGCCGTACATCCCGAGGGGGGTGAGGCGGACCATGCCGTAGCGGGAGACGTCCTCCGCGTCGAGCTCCGTCTCCGCCTCGGGGCCGCCCTCCGCGCTGCCCTCCCTGTTCCCCTCCTCGTCCAGCTCCTCGATCAACTCCTCGTCCACCGGCTGGTATTCGACCAGTCCGATCGGGGCGAGCAGCCGGAACTGGTCGTCCAGCCGCATCATCGCCTCGGAGACCTCTTCGAGGATGTCGTCGGTGGGCTCGTCCATGTCGTCGGGGACGATCACGGAGGCGGCGAGCGCGGGCAGCGGAACGGCCCGGTCCGCGCCGCCCTCGCCCAGCGCGGTCAGCAGGTAGAGGTTGCCCAGCACGCCGTCGAGGAAAGCGAGCTCCTCCTCGGGGTTCCAGTCCAGCGAGTCGAGGTCGAGATCGAGATCGCCGCCCTCGGCGGAGTCGCCCAGGCTCTCCGCGAAGCGCTCCACGAGGTCGGAGATGTCGGGCGCCACGGCGTCCCCGAGCAGCGTCTCGAACCCGCTCAGCCAGATGTCGAGCACATCCCCGGGGCTGCCGGCGGTCACCAGCGCCGCGTCCTCGGCGGGCACGGCGGTCCCCACCGCCACGTCCTCCGACTCCTCCGCGTCCTCGTCCTCGGCGATCGCCACGAGGCCGGTGTCGACGGCCAGTCGCCAGGCCTCGCTCGCGTACGCGGCGTCGTCCTCGTCGTCGCCGTCGAACCCGAGATGGGCGGCCGCGTCGCGGACCCCGGCATCGAGCAGCTCGCCGCCCGCGCCGACGCGGATCCCGGCGCTGCCGCCGGGGCCGGCGGTGCCGGACCCGGCCC
>NZ_LIQY01000539.1 GCF_001418495.1 Streptomyces pathocidini
CGGGGCCGGGGCCGGGCGGCGTCCGGCGTGGTGCCGAGGAACCGGAGACCTGAGACCGGGACCGGGTGCCGGGCAACGTCCGGCGCGGCGCCGGGGAACCGGAGTCCGGGAAACCGGAGACCGACGAACCGGAGACCGACGAACCGGAGACCGGGCACCCGGACCGAGGACCGGGCGGCGACCGGGCGGCGACCGGTCAGGCGCTGGGGTGCCCGCGGGCGGCGCGGGAGGGTGCCCGTACACCCCGTAGAATCACAGGTACACGCATACACGCGATCCGTGTCAGCCCCCGAATACCGCCGGAAGGCCGCCGAAGTGCCATCAGCGACCCCTGCCGCTGCCCCCGACGCCGACCACACCCCGGACTCGGTCCTGGTCGTCGACTTCGGTGCGCAGTACGCCCAGCTCATCGCCCGCCGAGTCCGTGAGGCCCGGGTTTACAGCGAGATCGTGCCGCACACCATGCCGGTGGGCGAGATCCTCGCCAAGAACCCGAAGGCGATCATCCTCTCCGGCGGCCCCTCCTCCGTCTACGCCGACGGCGCCCCGCACCTGGGCCCGGAGATCTTCGAGGCCGGCGTACCCGTCTTCGGTATCTGCTACGGCTTCCAGGCCATGGCGCTCGCCCTCGGCGGCACCGTCGACAACACCGGAGGCCGCGAGTACGGGCGTACGCCGCTGACCGTGACCCGCGAGGGCTCGACCCTCTTCGAGGGCACCCCCGGCGAGCAGCCGGTGTGGATGTCGCACGGCGACGCCTGCTCGGCCGCGCCCGAGGGCTTCACCGTCACCGCGGCCACCGACGGGGCCCCGGTCGCCGCCATGGAGTGCGACGAGCGCAGGCTCTACGGCGTGCAGTACCACCCCGAGGTGCTCCACTCCACCCACGGCCAGCAGCTGCTGGAGCACTTCCTCTACCGCGGCGCCGGGCTGAAGCCGAACTGGACGACGCGGAACGTCGTCGAGGAGTCGATTGCCGCCATCCGCGAGCAGGTCGGCACCAAGCGCGCGATCTGCGGGCTCTCCGGCGGCGTGGACTCCGCGGTCGCCGCGGCCCTCGTGCAGAAGGCCGTCGGCTCCCAGCTGACCTGCGTCTACGTCGACCACGGGCTGATGCGCAAGGGCGAGTCCGAGCAGGTCGAGAAGGACTTCGTGGCCGCGACCGGCGTCCAGCTGAAGGTCGTCGACGCACAGGAGCGGTTCCTGGACGCGCTCGCCGGGGTCTCCGAGCCCGAGCAGAAGCGCAAGATCATCGGACGGGAGTTCATCCGCGTCTTCGAGCAGGCCGCCTCCGAGATCGTCGCCGAGGCCGGCGCGCATGGCGAGCAGGTCGAGTTCCTCGTGCAGGGCACGCTCTACCCGGACGTCGTCGAGTCCGGCGGCGGCACCGGCACCGCGAACATCAAGTCCCACCACAACGTGGGCGGCCTCCCCGAGGACCTCCAGTTCCAGCTGGTCGAGCCGTTGCGGCGGCTGTTCAAGGACGAGGTCCGGATGGTCGGCCAGGAGCTGGGCCTCCCCGACGAGATCGTCCAGCGCCAGCCCTTCCCCGGGCCGGGCCTGGGCATCCGCATCGTCGGCGAGGTCACCAAGGAGCGCCTGGACCTCCTCCGCGAGGCCGACGCCATCGCCCGCGAGGAGCTGACCGCGGCCGGCCTGGACCGCGACATCTGGCAGTGCCCCGTGGTGCTGCTCGCCGACGTCCGCAGCGTCGGTGTCCAGGGCGACGGCCGCACCTACGGCCACCCGATCGTGCTGCGCCCGGTCTCCTCCGAGGACGCGATGACCGCCGACTGGTCCCGCCTCCCGTACGAGGTCCTGGCCAAGATCTCGACCCGCATCACCAACGAGGTCGACGAGGTCAACCGCGTGGTCCTCGATGTGACGAGCAAGCCTCCGGGCACCATCGAGTGGGAGTAGCCCTCCCGCTCGAGTAGCCCCCCGGCTCGAATAGCCTCGCGGCTCCCCGCGTCGCGTCAACGGCCGTGCCGCCGCCCCTGGTCGGGCGGGCGGCACGGCCGTTCCCGTTCCCCGGCCCGGCAGTCGCGCCACGGCTCTGTTCTCCTCGGGCGGCCGGAGGTAGCTTCCGCGCGTACGCCGCATGTGAGGGACGACGACGCAGAGGAGAGCCGCGATGTCCGAGCCCGCCCCGGTGCCCGAGCCCGTGCCGACCGACCGACTCCACTTCGCGCTGCCCCCGGCGTACGACTCCGCCGGGGAGGAGCGGCGCCACCGCAAGGAGCGGCTGGCGGGCGCGCTGCGGCTCTTCGGGCGGTACGGGTTCGAGGAGGGGGTCTCGGGTCATGTGACCGTTCGGGAGCCGGAGTTGGCCGACTGCTTCTGGGCCAACCCGTTCGGGATGCCCTTCGGGCACATCACCGTGAGCGATCTGGTCCTCGTCGACGGGGACGGGCGCGTGGTCGAGGGGCGCCACCGCGTCAACCAGGCCGCCTTCGCGATTCACTCGAACGTGCACCGGGCCCGGCCGGAGGTGGTCGCGGTCGCGCACAGCCACACCACGTACGGCCGCGCGCTCGCCGCGCTCGGCGAACCGCTGGCGCCCATCACCCAGGACGCGTGCGCCTTCTACGAGGACCACGCCCTCTACGACGGCTGCACCGGCGTCGTCGTGGACGCCGAGGAGGCGGGCGGAATCGCTTCCGCGCTCGGCCCGCGCAAGGCCGTCATCCTGCGCAATCACGGTCTGCTGACGGTCGGCCGGTCGGTGGACGCGGCGGCCTGGTGGCTCATCGCCCTGGAGCGCGCCTGCGAGGTGCAGCTGGCCGCGCGGGCGGCCGGGAAGCCCGTACCCATCGACCACGACAGCGCGCTGCGCATCCGCGACCAGCTCGGTACGGACCTCGCGGCGTGGATCAACTACCAGCCGCTGTGGCAGGAGATCAGCCGCGCCGAGCCGGACCTGCTGAGCTGAAAGACCGGATGAATGCGGCACAATTCCCTCTCATCACACGGGCATTGCGGCGCCACGGGCGCGAGGCGGTCCCCGGGCCACTGCCGGGATAGGGCAGGCTGGCTCGTGCAGCGAGAGAGGTGGGTTGTGCCATGGCCGTGGACTCGGCGAGAGACGGGGGCTCCTCCGGTGAGGGTGCCCTCGACGAGGGCGCTCGCGCCGGTGGCGGCGGTGGTGTCGACGGCGGCGGCGCCGCGGGTGGTGGCGGTGCCGGTGGTGGCTGCCGTGCGCGCCACGACGCCGGGTGCCGGTGCGGGGAGTGCCCCGCCGGGGCCCGTACCGCGCACCGGCGCGCCGTCGCCGCGTTCATCGCGCGGCGCGAGGAGCTGGCCGACGGGCGCGGGGTGCCGGGCGCGCTGGCGCACTCGGTCGGGGCCTCGCGGCAGTGGGTGTCGGACGAGCTGACCCGCTCCGCCCGCAAGGTCGCCGAATTCGGGCGCGCGGAGGGCCGGTTGTGGCTGCGGCGCGGCCGGGGCGCGCTCGTCGGCCCGCTGGTCGGCGAGGACAACCGATTCTCCACCTCGCGCGCGGTGGCCGCGCTGTGGCTGCTGGTCGCCGCCCTCGCCGTCCTCGTACCGGCCCTCGCCCTCGCCGTGTCCGACACGGCCGAACGCGAGCGGCTGCTCGACGGGTTGGGCCTGCGCAGCGGCCTCGGGCTGCTGACCGCTGTGGCCACGGCATGGCTCACCGCCCTGGCCGCGCGCGTCGTCGTGGTGCTGCGGCTGCGGACCCGGCGCCTCCAGAAGATCGCCGCCGAGCGGCCCCGCGCGGCCGACCTCCTCACCGACGACGCCGGGCGC
>NZ_LIQY01000054.1 GCF_001418495.1 Streptomyces pathocidini
GGTCGGCGAGTCGGTCGTGCACCCCGAGAAGTACTGGCGCAACAACGTCGGCGGCACGACCGAGCTGCTGGCCGCCATGCGCGACGCGGGCGTGCGCACCCTCGTCTTCTCCTCCACCGCCGCCACGTACGGCGAGCCGGTGGCCGTCCCCATCACCGAGGACGCCGCCACCGCGCCCACCAACCCGTACGGCGCCTCCAAGCTCGCCGTCGACCACATGATCGGCGGGGAGTGCGCGGCGCACGGCCTGGCCGCCGTCTCGCTGCGGTACTTCAACGTCGCGGGCGCGTACCAGGCGCGCGACGGCGTCGCGTACGGCGAGCGGCACGACCCCGAGTCGCACCTCATCCCGCTCGTCCTCCAGGTCGCCCAGGGCCGCCGCGAGGCGATCTCCGTCTTCGGCGACGACTACCCGACGCCGGACGGCACCTGCATTCGCGACTACATCCACGTCGCGGACCTGGCCGAGGCGCACCTGCTGGCCCTGGACTCGGCCCGGCCGGGCGACCACCTCATCTGCAACCTGGGCAACGGCAACGGCTTCTCGGTGCGCGAGGTCATCGAGACCGTCCGCAAGGTGACCGGCCACCCCATCCCCGAGGCCGCCGCCCCGCGCCGGGGCGGCGACCCGGCGGTTCTCGTGGCCTCCGCCGAGCAGGCCCGGGGCCGCCTCGGATGGGCCCCGAGCCGGGCCGACCTCGCGGGGATCGTCGCGGACGCGTGGGCGTTCGCGCAGGAACGGGAGCGGCACGCATGAGCGGACTCGACCAACTGGCCGACACCTTCCGGGAGTTGTACGGGCGGGAGCCCGACGGGGTGTGGGCGGCGCCCGGCCGGATCAACCTGATCGGCGAGCACACCGACTACAACGACGGCTTCGTCCTGCCGCTCGCCCTCCCGCACACCGCTCTCGCCGCCGTCGCCCGGCGTGCGGACGGCGTGCTGCGGGTGCACTCCGCGGACGTGCCGGGCGGGGTCGTCGAGCTGGACGTCGCGGAGTTGGCGCCGGGTGGGGGCGGCGGCTGGGCGGCCTACCCGGCCGGGGTCGTGTGGGCGCTGCGCGACGCGGGGCACCCGGTGACGGGCGCGGACCTGCACATCGCCTCGACCGTGCCGACGGGCGCGGGCCTGTCGTCCTCGGCCGCCCTGGAGGTCGTCACGGCGCTGGCCTGCGACGACCTCTTCGAACTCGGCCTGAAGCGCTGGCAGTTGGCGCGGCTGTGCCAGCGGGCGGAGAACGTCTTCGTCGGAGTGCCCTGCGGGATCATGGATCAGACGGCCTCGGCCTGCTGCACCGAGGGGCACGCGCTGCACCTGGACGCGCGCGACCTGGCGCAGCGCCAGGTCCCCTTCGACCTCGCGGCCGAGGGCCTGCGGCTGCTCGTCGTGGACACCCGGGTCCAGCACGAGCTGGGCGAGGGAGCGTACGCGCGGCGGCGCGCGGGCTGCGAGGAGGGGGCGCGTGCGCTGGGCGTGCAAGCCCTTCGGGACGTTGCGCCGGAGCAGCTGGACGACGCCCTCGCGCGCCTGGACGACGAGACCGTGCGCAACTACGTACGCCATGTGGTGACGGAGAACGCGCGCGTGGAGCAGGTCGTCTCCCTCCTCGACCGCGGCGAGACGCGCGCGATCGGCCCGATCCTCACGGCCGGGCATGCCTCCTGCCGGGACGACTTCGCCATCTCCTGCCCGGAGTTGGATCTGGCCGTGGAGACGGCCGGCGCGGCCGGGGCGCTGGGCGCGCGGATGACGGGCGGCGGCTTCGGCGGCTCGGCCATCGTCCTCGCCGAGGAGGCGGACGCCGACGGCATCACGAAGGCCCTCAACGAGGCCTTCGCGTCCGCGGGTTACCGTGCTCCGCGGATCTTCCCCGCGGTTCCGTCGGCGGGTGCCCGGCGTCTGGTCTGAGTCCACGACAGGACTGGTCGGGTTCGGTCAGGGCCTGGCAGATGTGGTCGTCACGGAAGGGTTCGACGCGTTCTTTTCGCGTTCCGCTTCCGTTGTCGGGGTGCCCCCGTACGCTGAAGGGGAGCACCGGTGGGGGCCGGTGCTGATCAGGGGGCGAGACAGTCGGGTACGGCGTTCGGGGCGGGATCGGTCTGGTGCGGCGGCGGCCGCGGGGCTGTGCGATTGCGCCCGGCCCCGCGCGCCGTACCCCATCTGCCGGCAACCCCGAGACTGGGGGGTCTCAAGTGACAGCTGTGACACGCATCAGGGTCCTGGTGGTGGACGACCACCGGATCTTCGCCGAGTCGCTGGCCGCCGCGCTCGCGGCCGAGCCGGACGTCGAGGTGGCGGCCGCGGGCAGCGGCCCCGCCGCGCTGCGCGCCATGGAGCGCGCGGCGGTCGACGGGCGCCCCTTCGACGTTGCGCTGGTCGACGCCGACCTCGGGGCGCACCTCAAGGGCCCGCCTGCTCCCGCCGGTTCACCGGCGGGAGCGATCGGCGCCCAGCTCAAGGGCCCGTACGCGCAGCCCTCCGACGCCGCGGGCCCGGCGCCCTCCGACGGCATCTCGCTGGTGGCCACGGTCCGCTCCGGCCGTCCCGGCGTCCGTACGGTCGTGCTTGCCGAGCGCGACGACCCGCGCCGGGCCGCCGCGGCCCTGCACGCCGGCGCCTCGGGCTGGGTCGCCAAGGACTGCTCGCTCTCCCGCCTGCTGGCCGTCATCCGCGGTGTGCTGCGCGACGAGACGCATCTGCCGCCCGCGCTGCTGACGGGCGTGCTGCGGGAGTTGACGGCCGCCCGCAAGCACCGCACGGAGAGCGAGCGCCTGGTCGAGGCGCTGACCCCGCGCGAGCGCGAGGTGCTGCGCTGCATGGTCGCGGGCCTGGGCCGCAAGGCCGTCGCCGAGCGGCTCTACCTCTCCCCGCACACGGTCCGTACGCACATGCAGAACGTGCTCGGCAAGCTCGGTGTGCACTCCACGCTGGCCGCGGTCGCCCTGGCCCGGCGCGCGGGCGTGGGCCCGGTCGAGATCGAGGAACCGGCCGGCGACGGGTCGGTGTCGGCGTAGTCCGCGTCGGCGTCATCCGCCACCCCGGGGCCGAACGTGCGGTTCAGCCGGGGACGTTGTCGAACGGGGCCGTCAACTGCCGCAGCAGCCCCGCCAGTTCGGCCCGCTGCGCGCGCGACAGCTCGCCGAGGATGGCCCGTTCCTGATCCAGCAGCCCGGCCAGGGCCTGGTCGGCCCGGTCGCGCCCCTCGGCGGTGAGCCGCACCAGCACGCCCCGCCGGTCGCTGGGGTCCGGGAGCCGCTCCACGAGCCCCTTCTTCGCGAGCCGGTCGATCCGGTTGGTCATGGTGCCGGAGGTGACCAGCGTCTGGGTCAGCAGCTGGCCGGGTGAGAGCTGGTACGGGGCGCCGGTCCGGCGCAGCGACGTCAGCACGTCGAACTCCCAGGGCTCCAGGCCGTGCTCGGAGAAGGCGATCCGCCGGGCCCGGTCGAGATGCCTCGCGAGCCGGCTGACCCGGCTGAGCACCTCGAGGGGTTCCACGTCGAGGTCGGGGCGCTCTCGGCGCCACGCCGCGACCAGCCGATCGACCTCGTCCTCCATGGTGATCAGTGTAGTAGGTCTGTCGACATGAAGTCTCTTGATGTCAAGAGATACTCTGGTCAACGTATGGGCATCGTCAGCCGCGGGAAGTGAAGGCGCTTTCCGCGCTTCCTGCACGTCCGGAACATCCGCGAACGCTCCGCCGCAGCAAGGGGGAACCACCCGATGCCAGCCACCTGGGATCCACAGCAGTATCTCCGCCACGCCGGCCACCGAACCCGCCCGTTCATCGACCTGCTCGCCCGCATACCCGAGCTGCCCAACAGCAGCCGCCCCGCCCGTATCGCCGACCTCGGCTGCGGTCCCGGCAACGTGACCGCGCTCCTCGCGGACCGCTGGCCCGACGCCCGGATCACCGGCTTCGACAACTCGCCCGAGATGCTCGCCAAGGCCGCCGAGCTCGCCGGCCCCACCCGGGGAGGAGGCAGCCTCGACTTCCGCACCGCCGACGCCGCCACCTGGATCCCCGACGAGCCGTACGACCTGATCGTCTCCAACGCCGCCCTCCAGTGGGTGCCGGGGCACGCGGAGTCCTTCCCCGCCTGGACCGAGGCGCTGACACCGGGCGGCACGCTCGCCTTCCAGGTGCCCGGCAACTTCGTCTCACCGAGCCACGCGCTGCTCGGCGAGCTCTGCGACACCCCGCAGTGGCGGGACCGGCTCGGCCGCCACGGGCGGCTGTTCGTCCACATCCTGGAACCGTGGGAGTACCTGACCCGGCTCACCGACCTCGGCTGCGAGGCGGTCGCCTGGGAGACCACCTACATACAGCTCCTCCAGGGCGAGGACCCGGTCCTGGACTGGGTCAAGGGCACGGCCCTCCGCCCGGTCCTCACCGCCCTGGCCGACGACGAACCGGCCCAGGAGGAGTTCCTCCTCCAATACCGCGACCTGCTCCGCAAGGCCTACCCGCCGGGCCCCCACGGCACGGTCTTCCCCTTCCGCCGCATCTTCGCGCTGGCGCGCAAGCCGGGAGAGTAGCGGTCCGACCCTGCCCTCGTGGCCGCTGCCGGTTCGGCTCCCCCAGCTACCGCTGGGAGGGGCCCAGCCGGGCTGCGCCACGGGGGCCACGGGCCGCCGCGGAAAGGCTCAGCTCCGCCGGTGCCCGATCAGGCGCGGCTTCGGCTCCAGGCCGTCGAGGCCGTGCCAGGCCAGGTTCACCAGATGGGCGGCGACCTCCGCCTTCTTCGGCCTGCGGACATCCAGCCACCACTGGCCCGTCAGCGCCACCATCCCCACCAGCGCCTGCGCATAGAGCGGGGCCAGCTTCGGATCGAAGCCGCGCGCCTTGAACTCCAGGCCCAGGATGTCCTCGACCTGGGTCGCGATATCGCTGATCAGCGAGGCGAAGGTGCCCGTGGACTGGGCGACGGGAGAGTCCCGTACGAGGATCCGGAAGCCGTCCGTGTACCTCTCGATGTAGTCGAGGAGGGCGAAGGCGGCCTGCTCCAGCAGCTCCCGCGGATGCCCCGCGGTCAGCGCGCCGGTGACCATGTCGAGCAGCTGCCGCATCTCGCGGTCCACCACCACCGCGTACAGCCCCTCCTTGCCGCCGAAGTGCTCGTACACCACCGGCTTGGAGACCCCGGCCTTCGCCGCGATCTCCTCCACCGACGTGCCCTCGAAGCCCTTCTCGGCGAAGAGCGCGCGGCCGATGTCCAGCAGCTGCTCCCGACGCTCCTTGCCGGTCATCCGCACCCGGCGCGCCCGCCGGGTGCCGGCGCCCGAGGGGCGGCCGCCCGACGGGGAGGTACGGCTCTTATCGCTGCTGTTGTCAATCGCCACGCCGTCAATCATGCCGCCTTCGCGGCCCCGCCTTCATCCGAGATTCCGGACTTGCGCCGGGCGTCGATCCGGGCGGCGTTCGGCCACCGCACGTCGTAGGCCCAGCCGAGCAGCTCGAACCAGCGGATGATCCGGGCGCTGGAGTCGATCTGGCCGCGCATCACGCCGTGCCGCGCGGAGGTCGGGTCGGCGTGGTGCAGGTTGTGCCAGGACTCGCCGCAGGAGAGCACGGCCAGCCACCAGACGTTGCCGGACTTGTCACGGGACTTGAAGGGGCGCTTGCCCACCGCGTGGCAGATCGAGTTGATCGACCATGTCACGTGGTGCAGCAGCGCCACCCGCACCAGCGAGCCCCAGAAGAACGCCGTCACCGCGCCCTGCCAGGACCACGTCACCAGACCGCCCACCAGCGGCGGCAGCGCCAGCGACACCGCGGTCCACAGCACGAACTGGCGCGAGACGGCGCGGATGGCCGGGTCCTTGATCAGGTCGGGCGCGTACTTGTGCTGCGGCGTCTGCTCCTCGTCGAACATCCAGCCGATGTGCGCCCACCACAGCCCCTTCATCAGGGCCGGCACGGTCTCGCCGAACCGCCACGGCGAGTGGGGGTCACCCTCGGCGTCGGAGAACTTGTGGTGCTTGCGGTGGTCAGCCACCCACCGCACCAGCGGGCCCTCCACGGCCATCGAGCCCATGACCGCGAGCGCGACGCGCAGCGGGCGCCTGGCCTTGAACGAGCCGTGTGTGAAGTAGCGGTGGAAGCCGATGGTGATGCCGTGGCACCCGAGGTAGTACATGAACGTCATCAACCCCAGGTCCAGCCAGCTCACCCCCCAGCCCCACGCCAGCGGCACCGCCGCGACCAGCGCGACGAACGGAACGGTGATGAACAGCAGCAGCGTGATCTGCTCGATCGACCTCTTGCTGTCCCCGCCGAGCGTGGCGGAGGGAAGCGGGGCGTCGGTCGCCTTCGGGGCGTCTTCCATCACATGGGGGGGTGTGGTCATGGGGGCGTCCCTCATCGGACTGGACTTGGCTACGGTTCCGTAACCTACGGCATCGTAAGTATGGCAGGGCTCGGTGACCGGACAAGAGGGCTGCGGACAACGGCGTGGTGACGGCGACCTATCCTGGTGGCGTCGGACAGCGCGGTCCGCACCCACGCCCATCGTGCAACTCACCGCAAGGAGCCGCACCTGTGAGCAGTGCCGACATCACCCCCGAGACCACCGGCAACGCAGCACTGCGTGCCGACATCCGCAGGCTCGGCGACCTGCTGGGCGAGACCCTCGTACGCCAGGAGGGCCAGGACCTCCTCGACCTGGTGGAGCGCGTCCGCGCACTCACCCGTACGGATGGCGAGGCAGCCGCGGAACTGCTGGGTGAGACGGACCTGGAGACGGCGGGCAAGCTCGTGCGCGCCTTCTCCACCTACTTCCACCTCGCCAACATCACCGAGCAGGTGCACCGCGGCAAGGAGCTGCGCGAGCACCGCGCGGCCGAGGGCAGCCTGCTCGCCCGCACCGCCGACGCGCTCAAGGACGCCGACCCCGAGCACCTGGCCCGCACCGTCGAGCACCTCAGCGTCCGGCCGGTGTTCACCGCCCACCCCACCGAGGCCGCCCGCCGCTCGGTGCTCACCAAGCTCCGCCGCATCGCCGCCCTCCTGGACACCCAGGCCGACGGCGGCGACCGGCGCCGCGCCGACCTGCGGCTGGCCGAGAACATCGACCTCATCTGGCAGACCGACGAACTGCGCGTCGCCCGCCCCGAGCCCGCCGACGAGGCCCGCAACGCCATCTACTACCTCGACGAGCTGCACCAGGGCGCCGTCGGCGACGTACTGGAGGACCTGGCCGCTGAGCTGGAGCGGGTGGGCGTCGAACTACCTGCCGGCACCCGCCCGTTGACCTTCGGCACCTGGATCGGCGGTGACCGCGACGGCAACCCCAACGTGACCCCCGAGGTCACCTGGGAGGTGCTGGTCCTCCAGCACGAACACGGCATCACCGACGCCCTGGAGGCCATCGACTCCCTCCGCGGCCTGCTCTCCAACTCCATCCGCTACACCGGCGCCACCGAGGAACTCCTCGCCTCCCTCCAGACCGACCTGGAACGGCTGCCCGAGATCAGCCCCCGCTACAAGCGCCTCAACGCCGAGGAGCCCTACCGCCTCAAGGCCACCTGCGTACGGCAGAAGCTCGTCAACACCCGCGAGCGCCTCGCCAAGGGCACCCCTCACGAGCCGGGCCGCGACTACCTCGGCACCGCCGAGCTGCTGCACGACCTCACGCTCATCCAGACCTCGCTGCGCGCCCACCGCGGCGGCCTGTTCGCCGACGGCCGCCTGGACCGCACCATCCGCACCCTGGCCGCCTTCGGCCTCCAGCTCGCCACCATGGACGTACGCGAGCACGCCGACGCCCACCACCACGCCCTCGGCCAGCTCTTCGACCGGCTCGGCGAGGAATCCTGGCGGTACGCGGACATGCCGCGCGACTACCGTGCCAAGCTCCTGGCCAAGGAGCTGCGCTCGCGGCGCCCGCTCGCTCCCACCCCGGCACCGCTGGACGCCGCGGGAGAGAAGACCCTCGGCGTCTTCTCGACCATCGGCAAGGCCATGCGGCGCTTCGGGCCCGAGGTGATCGAGTCCTACATCATCTCCATGTGCCAGGGCGCCGACGACGTCTTCGCCGCGGCCGTCCTCGCCCGCGAGGCCGGGCTGATCGACCTGCACGCCGGCTGGGCCAGGATCGGCATCGTGCCGCTGCTGGAGACCACCGACGAACTGCGCGCCGCCGACGTCATCCTCGACGACATGCTCGCCGACCCCTCCTACCGCCGCCTGGTCGCCCTGCGCGGAGACGTCCAGGAGGTCATGCTCGGCTACTCCGACTCCTCCAAGTTCGGCGGCATCACCACCAGCCAGTGGGAGATCCACCGCGCCCAGCGCCGACTGCGCGACGTGGCCCACCGCTACGGGGTCCGGCTGCGGCTCTTCCACGGCCGCGGCGGCACCGTCGGCCGCGGCGGCGGCCCCACCCACGACGCGATCCTCGCCCAGCCCTACGGCACCCTGGAGGGCGAGATCAAGGTGACCGAGCAGGGCGAGGTCATCTCCGACAAGTACCTCGTGCCGTCCCTGGCCCGCGAGAACCTCGAACTCACCGTCGCCGCCACCCTCCAGGCCTCCGCCCTGCACACCGCGCCCCGCCAGTCCGACGAGGCCCTGGCCCGCTGGGACGCGGCCATGGACACCGTCTCCGACGCCGCCCACGGCGCGTACCGCAAGCTGGTCGAGGACCCGGACCTGCCCGCGTACTTCTTCGCCTCCACCCCCGTCGACCAGCTCGCCGACCTCCACCTCGGCTCCCGGCCCTCCCGCCGGCCCGACTCCGGCGCCGGACTCGACGGGCTGCGGGCCATCCCGTGGGTGTTCGGCTGGACCCAGTCGCGGCAGATCGTGCCCGGCTGGTTCGGCGTCGGCTCGGGCCTGAAGGCCGCCCGCGAGGCCGGGCTCGGCACGGTCATCGACGAGATGCACCAGCAGTGGCACTTCTTCCGCAACTTCCTCTCCAACGTCGAGATGACGCTGACCAAGACGGATCTGCGGATCGCCCGCCACTACGTCGACACCCTCGTGCCCGACGAGCTCAGGCACGTCTTCGAGGCGATCGAGGCCGAACACGAACTGACCGTGCAGGAAGTCCTGCGGATCACCGGCGAGCACGAACTGCTCGACTCCAACCCGGTGCTGCAGCAGACCTTCCGGGTGCGCGACGCCTACCTCGACCCCATCTCGTACCTCCAGGTCGCCCTCCTGGACCGGCAGCGCATGGCCGCCGAGCGCGGCGAGGAGCCGGACCCGCTGCTGTCGCGGGCCCTGCTGCTGACGGTCAACGGGGTGGCCGCGGGGCTGCGCAACACCGGCTGAGCCCGCGGGGGCCGGGGGCTTCGGCTCCCGGCCCCCGGCGCGCTCACAACGTCACGAACGACCCTGGCTCATGGAGTCCGGCCCCGGGCTCACCGCGTCCGGCTCACAGCGTCGCGAACGCGGCGCCCAGCAGGGCCACGCCCAGCAGGCCCGTCACCCACGCCGTACGCCGCATCCGCAGGCCGCCCGCGATCACCAGGGCGGCCAGCAGGAGCGCACCGCCCAACGGCACCCACGCGTACAGGACCCCGGCCCAGCCCGTGCGCACGACCTCGTTCGTACCCGGCCGCACGGCCACGGGCAGACGCTCGCCCTTCTCGTGCGTGACGGCCTTGTCGATGCTCACCTTCGGCCGGTCGGTGCCCGACGAGGGGGAGGCGGCCGTGAACCGGCCGGTGCAGGTGTCCTCGGCGCAGCCGGTGATGACCACCGTGCCGCGCTCGCGGCCCTTCGTCAGCATCGCGTGCTGCGCCGTGTTCCACGAGGTCCACACCCCGGCGACGAGCAGCAGCAGGACCACGCACGCCGCCGCCAGGTTCCTGCCGACCAGCAGCAGGCCGTAGGCGCTCTCGCCCGCGCGGCGGACACGGCTGCGTCGGATGGTGCTGGTTCTGGCCATGGCGGCGATCCTTGGCCATCGGTCAGCTCTCGGTCAACCTGGGTGGTCGGCTTGTGCGGAGCTGTCCGTTTGGGTGGCCCTGGTGGTCCATTGGGCGCTTTTTGTTACGAGTTGTAGGTGCCCTGGGCTCGTTCGAGGCCGTCCACGATCAGCGTCTCGACCGCGTCCGCCGCCCGGTCCACGAAGTAGTCCAGCTCCTTGCGCTCCGCCGAGGAGAAGTCCTTCAGCACGAACGCGGCCACATCCATCCGGCCCGGCGGGCGGCCGATACCGAAACGCACCCGGTGGTAGTCGGGCCCCATCGACTTCGTGATCGACTTCAGACCGTTGTGGCCGTTGTCGCCACCACCCAACTTCAGCCGCAGCGCGCCGTAGTCGATGTCCAACTCGTCATGGATCGCCACAATGTGGGAGACCGGGACCTTGTAGAAATCCCTCAACGCCGTCACCGGGCCACCGGAGAGGTTCATGTACGACATGGGCTTGGCGACGATGACACGGCGACCGGCGGGACCCGGCGCGCCCACCCGCCCCTCGACCACCTGGGCACGGGACTTGTGCGCCTTGAAGCGGGCCCGCATCCGATCCGCGAGCAGATCGGCCACCATGAAGCCGACGTTGTGGCGGTTCGCCGCGTATTCGGGACCAGGGTTGCCCAACCCCACGATCAGCCAAGGGCCTTCGGCGGTGTCGCTCATGGTGCGGGTCTTCTCCTCAACGGACCTGCCGCGGGCGGCGCGTACAACGGCCCAACCGTGTCCCGCGACTGCCGCGCGGGACACGGTTGGAAGGCGGGGTTCCAGGGGACTCGCCCCCGGACCCTGAAGAGCGATCCGGAACGGATCGGACTCAAGCCAGTCCGGAACGGATCAGGCTCAGGCCTCGGCGGGCGCCTCGGCGGCAGCCTCCTCGCCCTCGCCCTCCTCCTCGGCCTCGGCAGCCGGCTCCTCGGCCTGGGCGGCCAGGACCTGGAGGACGACCGCGTCCTCCTCGACGGCCAGCGTGGTGCCCTTCGGCAGCGCGATGTCCTTCGCCAGGATGGAGGCGCCGGCCTCCAGGCCCTCGACGGAGACGGTGACACCCTCGGGGATGTGGGTGGCCTCGGTCTCGACCGGCAGCGTGTTCAGCACGTGCTCGAGCAGGTTGCCGCCCGGGGCCAGCTCGCCCTCGGTGTTGATCGGAATGTCGACGGTGACCTTCTCGCCCTTCTTCACGGCCAGGAAGTCGATGTGCTCCAGGAACCGGCGGATGGGCTCACGGACCACGGCCTTGGGAATGACCAGCTCGCTCTTGCCGTCGATCTGCAGGCGGAGCAGCACGTTCGGAGTCTTGAGCGCCATCATCAGCGCGTGGCTGTCGACCGACACGTGCTTCGGCTCGGCACCGTGGCCGTAGATGACACCGGGGACCTTGCTCTCGCGGCGGAGACGGCGGGCAGCACCCTTGCCGAACTCGATACGCGGCTCAGCGGCCAGCTTGACCTCTGCCATGACTGCACTCCTCGTAACTGAAGGAACATCTGGATGGGACGGTCACCCGGCCCACGACAGACCTGCTACGAAGAGCGCGTCGATAACGGACCGCCGTACGTCGCAATGCGTACGGCCTCCCTCGCCGAGCAACTCGATGAGTCTACTCGGCAGGGAGGCCGCCTCAAACTCGATCAGTCAGCAGGCCGCTGATCAGGCCTGCTCGTCGAAGAGGCTCGTCACCGAGCCGTCCTCGAACACCTCGCGCAACGCACGCGCGATGGTCGGCGCCATCGACAGCACCGTGATCTTGTCCAGCTCCTGCTCGCCCGGGGTCGGCAGCGTGTTGGTGAAGATGAACTCGCTCACCTTGGAGTTCTTCAACCGGTCCGCGGCCGGGCCCGAGAGCACGCCGTGGGTCGCCGCGACGATCACGTCCTCCGCGCCGTTGGCGAACAGCGCGTCCGCCGCGGCACAGATGGTGCCACCGGTGTCGATCATGTCGTCGACCAGGACACACACCCGGCCCTTCACGTCACCGACGACCTCGTGCACCGTCACCTGGTTCGCGACGTCCTTGTCACGCCGCTTGTGCACGATCGCCAGCGGCGCGCCCAGCCGGTCGCACCACCGGTCCGCCACCCGTACCCGGCCGGCGTCCGGGGAGACGACCGTCAGCTTGTCGCGGTCCACCTTCGCGCCCACGTAGTCCGCCAGCACCGGCAGCGCGAAGAGGTGGTCCACCGGGCCGTCGAAGAAGCCCTGGATCTGGTCCGTGTGCAGATCCACCGTGAGGATGCGGTCGGCACCGGAGGTCTTCAGCAGGTCCGCGATCAGACGGGCCGAGATCGGCTCACGACCGCGGTGCTTCTTGTCCTGCCGGGCATAGCCGAAGAACGGCAGGATCACGGTGATGCTCCGCGCCGACGCCCGCTTCAGGGCGTCCACCATGATCAACTGCTCCATGATCCACTTGTTGATGGGAGCCGTGTGGCTCTGCATCAGAAAGCAGTCCGCGCCTCGCGCCGACTCCTGGAAACGGACGTAGATCTCGCCGTTCGCAAAGTCGAAGGCCTTGGTCGGGACCAGGCCCACACCCAGCTGGTGCGCGACCTCCTCCGCCAGCTCGGGGTGGGCGCGGCCGGAGAAGAGCATCAATTTCTTCTCGCCGGTCGTCTTGATCCCGGTCACTGCGTATCTCCTTGCCGATTCGGCTCTCACGGGGCACTTACACGGGCGTTTCGTGTATCGATCATGTTTCGACGCGTGCGCGTACGGCGTGTGCTTTTGGCGTGTGCTCTTACGGTACGCCCCGCAAGGCGCGCCCGTGTACCAGTCATTCCCGGCCTTCGCCCTCCCGGCGAGCGGCCTCGGCGGCCTGCGCGGCCGCACTTCCCGGGCGCTTGCGTGCCACCCAGCCCTCGATGTTCCGCTGCTGGCCGCGCGCGACCGCCAGCGAACCCGCGGGCACATCCTTGGTGATGACCGAGCCCGCCGCCGTATAGGCACCGTCCCCGACCGTGACGGGCGCCACAAACATGTTGTCCGAGCCGGTACGGCAGTGGGAGCCGATCGTCGTGTGGTGCTTGGCCACCCCGTCGTAGTTCACGAACACACTGGCCGCGCCGATGTTGGAGTACTCGCCGATCGTCGCGTCCCCGACATAGGACAGGTGCGGCACCTTCGTGCCCTCGCCGATGTCCGCGTTCTTCATCTCCACATACGCCCCGGCCTTCGCCTTCGGGCCGAGCTTCGTACCGGGCCGCAGATACGCGTACGGGCCCACGTTCGCGCCCGGGCCGACCAGTGCGCCCTCGGCGACCGTGTTGACCACACGCGCGCCCTCGCCCACGGCGGTGTCGGTGAGCGAGCAGTTCGGACCCACCTCGGCACCCGCGGCCAGGTGTGTGGCACCGTGCAGCTGGGTGCCCGGGTGGACCAGGGTGTCCTGCTCGAAGGTCACCGTCACATCCACCCAGGTCGTCGCCGGGTCGACCACGGTCACCCCGGCGAGCATCGCTCGCTCCAGCAGCCGCTCGTTGAGCAGCCGGCGCGCCTCGGCGAGCTGCACACGGTTGTTGATGCCCAGGATCTCGCGATGGTCCGCGGCCACGGCCGCGCCGACGCGGTGGCCCTCGCCGCGCAGGATGCCGAGGACGTCCGTCAGGTACTCCTCGCCCTGGCTGTTGTCCGTGCGGACCCTGCCGAGAGCCTCGGCCAGCAGCCGCCCGTCGAAGGCGAACACCCCCGAGTTGATCTCGCTGATGGCGCGCTGCTCGTCGGTCGCGTCCTTGTGCTCGACGATCGCCGTGACCGCGCCGTCGGCCTGGTCGCGCACGATCCGGCCGTAGCCGGTGGCGTCGGGCACGACGGCGGTCAGCACGGTGACGGCGTTGCCGTCCGCGGTGTGCGTGCCGGCCAGGTTCCGGAGGGTCGCGCCGGTGAGCAGCGGGGTGTCGCCGCAGACGACGACCACGGTGCCCTCGACGGCTTCGCCGTCCACCTTGGCCAGCTCCTCCAGGCCCATGCGGACGGCGTGGCCCGTCCCGTTCTGCTCGTGCTGGACGGCGGTGCGGGTGCCCGGGTCGATCTCGCCGAGGTGGGCGGTGACCTGCTCCCGGCCGTGGCCGACGATCACGACGAGCTGCTCGGGATCGAGCTCGCGGGAGGCGGCGACGACGTGGCCGACCAGCGACCGGCCGCAGAGGGAGTGCAGGACCTTGGGGGTCGTCGACTTCATGCGGGTGCCCTCACCCGCTGCGAGGACGACGACGGCTGCCGGGCGGTTGGCGCTCACGGGTGTGCCCTTCGGCTTCTTCGGGTGGTGGACACTCGCAGGATACCGGGGCGTATTTCGCCGGAAACGCGTCGGGTCCTGACCATTCCGGTCAGGACCCGAACTGAGCCTTGCTCCCGGGGGAGGACTCGAACCCCCATGAGCAGAACCAAAATCTGCCGTCTTGCCCTTAGACGACCCGGGATGGGCTACTTGCGCCCTATGTCCGTTTCGGCTTGTGGGCGCGATCTGCAGAAGACACTATGCCGTACCACCAGCCCTCGATGCGACGGTACAGGTCTGCGCTCCCCAGTACGCGGACCGCGAGGCAGCCCTGATAGCCCTCTCCCGTGTTCTTTCGGTTCGTCTTCGGGTTAGAGCCGGATCATGTCGGGGTCGCTGTTGACGAAGATGGCGCGCTCCCTCAGTTTGTGGGGCTTGCTCTTCGATCCCTCCGACCAGTAGAGCCCCACGCCGATGAGGAACAGCTCTCGAGTGGATCAAGGGGAGTTGTCGACCTGTGACAGTTAAGGGAGCTGTCGACCTGTGACAGTTACAGCAATCCGTCCCACATCTGTTCCAGGAGGACCGACCACCAGTTCTCCGGGGAGGTGAGGGCGGGCGGGTCCAGGGCGGCGAGTTGGGTCTGGAAGTCGACGGTCCAGCGCGCGGCCTGCTCGGGGGTGAGCCCGTAGCGCAGCCGCCACATGCGGCCGAGGAGGGCCAGGGAGCGGGCGAATTCGGGGATGCCGGTGCTGACGAACTGGGGCGTGGTGCCGCCCGGGGAGGGCTCCAGGGGGACGGCGACGATGTGGGCCGTGCCGTACTGGACGCACAGCTGCTTGCCGAAGTCGTTGCCCATGACCAGGTACGAGGACGCGTCGGGCGCGGCCGGTATGCCGCGCTCCGCGGCCAGTTCGGCCAGGGTCGGGACCGGGTGGCCGGGCTGGGCCCGGGCCCAGAAGAACGGGCCGAAGTCGCGTGGCAGGCCTGCCTGTACGAGGGTTCTGGCGACCGGCTCCGGGACGCCCTGCCGGGCCACCGCCTGGTGTTCGCAGCGGACGACCCCCTGGGGGCCGAAGGCCTGGAGCAGCTCCTGGCCGATCCCCTCCGGGGGGATCGGCGGCATCGGCTGGACCTGGCTCGGGTGGGGGAGCGGGACGCGGTTCGGTGGCGGG
>NZ_LIQY01000540.1 GCF_001418495.1 Streptomyces pathocidini
CTTCACGCCGGAGCCCGTCGGCACCCTCTCCGCCGTCGACCGGCGGCTGCCCACCGGCGAAGTCGGTCCTCACGCCGCCGCGACCGCGCCCACCCACGCCCCCACCACCAGCAGGCACGCGAAGAGCTCGATCAGCACGCTGAGCCCGATCGCCCGCATCGCCACCCGCGTCGACGCCCAGGCGTTGCCGTGGTTGCCCAGCCGCACCCGCTCGGCGCCGTAGAGCCCCGCCACGAAACCGATCACCGCGCCGACCACCGGCACCACGAAGAAGCCCACGAAGGCGACCGCGCCCCCCACATAGAGCGTGCGCCAGGGAATGCCCGCCTCCTTCATGTGGCGGGTCGGGAGCAGCCACTTGAGGACCTGGTTCAGCAGCAGCACGGCCGTCGCGCCCATCAGCACCCACCACGCGAGCGTGGTCTGCTCGGTGAGCGACCACCACAGCACCCCCGCCCACACGACCGGCGGCCCCGGCACCCCCGGGACCAGCACGCCCAGGAGGCCGAGCAGCATCACCAGGCCGACCAAGACCAGCTGCCAGGTCCCCATGGGCCCAAGGGTGCGTCAGAAAGCCGCCGAGCGCGACATGTCCGCGACGGGCACCCACCCGGCAGGACTCAGCGCGGCTCGCTCTCGCGCCCGGCGGTCTCGCGGGGCTCGTCCTGGCGCGGCTCGGTTTCGCGCGGCTCGGTCTCGCCCGGCGCGGGCTGCCGCGGCACGGGCCGGCGCGCCAGATCCCCCCGCTTCACGTCCTCCCGCGACACCCACCCCAGCTCGTAGGCGTGCCAGCCGAGCTGGAGCCGGGTGGTCACGCCCGTCAGCTCCATCAGCCGCTTCACCCGCCGCTGCACCGTCCGCAGCCCGAGGTCCAGCTGCTTGGCCACGCTTGCGTCGGTCAGGCCCGCCAGCAGCAGCGACAGGATCTCCAGGTCCGCGGCGTCCGGGCCCTCGCGCTCCTCCTCGTACGGGGTGTGGTCCGCGCCCAGGCGCAGCGGCAGCGCGTCCCGCCACACCCCCTCGAACAGGCCCATCAGCGCCTCGAGCAGCCCGCCCGCGTGCACCACCAGGGCGGCGGGCTCCGAGGTGCGCCGGGTCAGCGGGACCATCGCGAGCGTGCCATCGGCGACGACCAGCTTGGTCGGCACGCGGTCGATTACCCGCACCCGCTCGTCGCGGCCCAGCGCCGCCGTCAGCTCGGCGATGCCGGTGGGGGCGGACAGCACGTCGCGTTCGATCACCACGCGGTAGCGGACACCGCGCGCCGAGGCCCGCTCCTCGGCGTGGTTCTCGCCCCCCGTGACCGTCGTCGGGTTGCCGGTGACCAGGGCGCACACCTCGTCCACCGCGCCCAGCTGGAGCTGGAGGAAGCGGTGCGCGACGGCGCTGCCGCCGGTGACCACCTCGACCAGGTCGTGCACAGCCGGCTCGGACGCCTCCGCGCGGTACTCCTGCGCGAGCAGCGCCGCCGCGAGCTCCGCCTGCTCCAGCTCGTGCCGCTGCTGGGTGAGCAGGGCGCCCAGCGCCACGGTCGGCGGGGCCGCCACCCACCGGCCGGGGCGGGTGGAGGACTGGGCGGCCAGGCCCTGCCGCTCGAGCCGGCGCAGGGTGCGTACGGCCTCCTCCTCCGGCAGCGCCAGGCGCTGCGCGAGGTCGGTGACCTCGGCCGCCCCCAGCCCCACCAAGGCGCGGTACGCCGCCTCCTGCGGCTCGTCGAGACCTATGGCGCTCAGCATCGCGTGCTCCCTCCCCGGACCACTCCGTGGCGGAAATGAGTCACGGCACAAACCCGCCGCTCAACATCATCGCCGCACTACCCGCCACTCTGCCAAGGTGTCCGCACCGCGGTACAGGCCAAAGGTCCCGGACGCCGGTCGGCGCCGGGCCTTCGGTGACGGCCTGTCATACCGAGCTGCCGCCGGGTGGGCCCTGCCGTGGGGGGAGGACCTGCTCGGCGGCTTTTTGTATGCGCTCTTCCCGGATGGGCCGGGAGATGGACAATAAGGGCATGAGTCAGCAGGGGGAGCGATGCGGCCACGAGGACGACTGGTGGCGGGAGTTGTACGACGCGGACAAGGCGGACACGGGGCCCGGCCCGGCGGCCGACTCCCTGGACGACCGCTTCTACTCGGCCGCCAGAACCTTGGACACCACCCGCACCGATCCGCCGGCCCGCCGCCGCCCTGACGCCCCACCGGGCCGCCGGGATACCGGCGGTGGTCGCGTGGAGTCGGGTCGTGCGGAGTCCGGCCGTGCCGAGTCCAGTCGCCTTGAGTCCGGTCGTGTCCATCCCGGCCGCCCGGATCCCGGCCGCCCGGACCCCGGTCGTATCGAGTCCTGCCGTGCCGAGCCGCGGCACCCCGGCCCCGATCTGCCGCAGCGCGCCGCCGAAGAGGGCGAGTGGTGGCAGAGCACCCCGCCGGCGCTCGGCCGGGACCGGGCGGACTCGCCCCCCGTGGCCTGGCCGGAGCCGACGTGGCCGGAGCCGGCCTGGCC
>NZ_LIQY01000541.1 GCF_001418495.1 Streptomyces pathocidini
GGCGACCGCGACCCAGCTGGCCTCCAACCTCCACGCTGCCGTGGTCGACCTGGACGCCTCGCAACTCGACCGCCTGGCAGGGCTGGCGGAGGAGCCGGAGGCGTACTGGGGGAAGCGGTCGCGGCTGCCCTGGAAGTGAGCGCTCGGCCAGAAGAATGAGACATCACTGTCTCAAATGGGCTATCCTTGTCTCATGGCCGTAGACCGTGAAGACGTGCTTCGGGCCGCCGCCGATCTGCTCACGCGGAAGGCGACGGCCTCCATGGACGAGATCGCCAGGGCGGCCGGCATCAGCCGGGCCACCCTGCACCGGCACTTCGCGGGCCGGGACGCGCTCGTCCACGCCCTCGGCCTGCTCGGCAACCGGCTCGTCGAGGAGCGGCTGACCGCCGCGCGGATCGAGGAGGGCGACCCCGTCGACGCGGTACGGCGGCTGGTCGCCGAGGCCATGCCCGTATCCGGGTTCCTGGCCTTCCTCTACGGCGAGAACCAGCTCTACGAGTCCGGCGCCGTGAACGAGGGCTGGGCGCGGATCGACGAGCGCGTCGGCGCGCTGTTCCGGCGCGGCCAGGAGCGGGGGGTCTTCCGCTACGACCTGACCCCCGCCTGGCTGACCGAGGCGCTCTACGCCCTCGTCGCCGCGTCCGCCTGGAGCGTGCAGGACGGGCGGACGGCACCCAGGGACGCCGACCGGATGGTCTCCGAGCTGCTGCTCGGCGGGATGCTCCGACGGACGGAGGCGGCCGACCCGACCTCGGGGAAGGCGGCCCACCAGGCATCGGAGAAGGCGGTCGACCCGGCATCGGAGGCGGTCGACCCGGCATCGGGGAAGGAGGCGAGAACATGAGCACCAACACCGTCGAGAACGCCGCGGCGCGCCGCGCGGACCCGGCCGCCGCGGGCAGCCCCCAGGGCGCGTCCCGGCGCTGGATCGCGCTTGCCGTGCTCGTCCTCGCCCTCCTGATGGTGACCGTCGACGCGACGGTCCTCGGCCTGGCCACGCCCTTCCTCACCGAGGACCTGCGCCCCACCGGCACCCAGATGCTGTGGATCGGCGACGTCTACTCCTTCGTCATCGCCGGCCTGCTGGTCTCCATGGGCAGCCTCGGCGACCGCATCGGCCGCAAGCGGCTGCTGCTGAGCGGCTCGGTCGCGTTCGCCGCGCTGTCCGTGCTCACCGCGTACGCCTCGACCCCCGAGATGATGATCGTGTGCCGCGCGCTGCTCGGCGGAGCGGGGGCGACGCTGATGCCGTCGACGCTCGCGCTGGTCCGCGGGCTGTTCCCCGATGCCCGGGAGCGCAGTCTCGCCATCGGGATCTGGGGCGCCACCGCCTCCGCCGGCGCGGCAGCCGGGCCCATCCTCGGCGGGCTGCTGCTCGAACACTTCTGGTGGGGCTCGGTCTTCCTCATCAACCTGCCGGTCATGGCGGCCCTCGTCCTCGTCGGGCTCAAGGTGATCCCCGAGTCGCGGTCCCCGCGGCGCGGGCCCTGGGACCTGGCGAGCGTCGGGCTCTCGCTCGTCGGCATGATCGGCGTCGTATACGGCGTCAAGGAGCTGGCCGCGCACGGGCCCGGCTGGGAGGCCGCCGCGGCGGGCGCCGCCGGAGCGCTGGCGCTGCTGGTCTTCGTACGCCGCCAACTCGCGCTGCCCGAACCGCTGCTGGACGTGCGGCTCTTCCACCACCGGGGGCTGTCCGGGGCCGTGCTGGCGGACCTGCTGACCGTCCTCGGCATGTACGGCCTGCTGTTCTTCCTGTCGCAGTTCCTCCAGCTGGTGTGGGGGTGGAGCCCGCTGCAAGCCGGGCTGGCCGAACTGCCCGCCGCCGTGGGGGCGGTGGCCACCGGGCTGGTCGCCGGAAAGGCGGCCCGGCGGTGCTCCGTACGGGTGGTGGTGGCCGGCGGGCTCGCGGCCGTCGGCCTGGCCCTGGGCGCCCTGACCCTGCTGCGGGTGGACACCGGCTTTCCGCTGCTCGGCGGGGCGCTGCTGGTCGTCGGGGTCGGCGCGGGATTCTCCTTCACCGTCACCGCAGACGTGATCATCTCCAGCGTCCCCAAGGACCAGGCGGGCGCGGCCTCAGCCGTCTCCGAGACGGCGTACGAGCTGGGGGCGGCGCTCGGGATCGCGCTCCTCGGCTCCGTCATCGCCGGCACCTACCGGGACTTCGCGGTGCCGGCGGGAGTGCCGGAGGGGGCCGCCGCCGGAGCCCGCGAATCCCTCGGCGGCGCCGTCCACGCGGCGGCGGCGCTCCCCGACGGTGCGGCCGCGGCCCTCCTCTCGGTGGCCCGAGACGCCTTCATGGAGGGCCTCCGCCTGGCCTCCGGCCTGGCCGCGGCAGCCCTCCTGGCCGCAGCGGCCGCGGCCTGGTTCCTCCTGCGAGGACAACGCCTGGGCTAGCGGGGACAACGCCTGGACTAACGACGCGGCCCGCCTCCGCGCATACGACCCGGGCCGGGCCCCGGCAGCCGCTCACCGCCCCCCCACTTCAGCGAGCTTCCCGGCCGTCGCGGCGGCACGAAATTCCGCCGCGACGGCGCGTAGTCCCCGTGGCGGAGTCCGGCGGTGCCGAACCGGGTGGTGTTTGCCGCGGGCTCCGGTCGGGTGGCAGCCCCGCCGGACCGGCTTGCTTGTGCGGCGGCCCCGCGTCGGCGCGCTGCTGGTCGGCAACGGCGGCAGGACAACTCCCGCCGCGATGGCGCGTAGCCTCCGCGGCGAAGCCCGGCGGTGCCGAATCGGGCGGTGTCTGTCGCGGGCTCCGGTCCAGTGGCGGTTCTGTTGGGCGGGTGCGATTTCGCGGCGCCCGACGCGCTGGCGTGCTGCCCCGCCGCCACGGCGGCAAAAAAATTCCGCCGCGATGGTGCGTAACCATCGCGGCGGAGACCGGCGGTGCCCGACCGGTGGGGTTGGCCGAGAACCCTCGGCGGACGGCGGCTACGCCGCTTTCGCCTTGGTGGCGTAGATGTCCACGTATTCCTGGCCCGAGAGGCGCATGACCTCGCTCATGATCTCGTCCGTGACGGCGCGGAGGACGTAGCGGTCGCGGTCCATGCCCTCGTAGCGGGCGAAGTCCAGGGGCTTGCCGAAGCGGACGGTGACCGGGCTGATGCGCGGGCGGCCCTTGCCGCCCGGCTGCACCTTGTCGGTGCCGATCATCGCGAACGGCACCACCGGCGCGCCTGTCATCAGCGCCAGCCGGGACACCCCGGTGCGCCCGCGGTAGAGGCGGCCGTCGGGGGAGCGGGTGCCCTCCGGGTAGATCCCGAAGACCTTGCCCTCGTCCAGGATCCGGCGCCCCGTCATCAGCGCGGCAACCCCGCCGTGCCCGCCGTCCCGGTCGACCGGCACCATCCCGGACGCGGTGAAGAACCAGGCCATCAGCCGGCCCTTGAGCCCCTTGCCGGTCACGTACTCGTCCTTGCCGATGAAGAAGACCTGCCGCTTCACGATCAGCCCGATGAACAGCGAGTCGATGAACGTGACGTGGTTGCCGGCCAGGATCACCGGGCCCGAGCCCGGGATCCCCTCCATGCCCTCGACCTTGGGGCGGTACAGGACGCGCATCAGCATTCCGAGAAACGCCTTGAGCAGGATGCGGGACAACGGACCCTCCGGTCGTGATGGTCGTCTGCGTGGTGCGCCGTGGCGGGAACCGTGCGGGAACGGTCCGCGCCACCGAGTGCGCAGGTGAGGACGATACTCGCCGGTGCGGGCGCCTCGCATGTCGGGTTCACGCGTCCGATACGCAGTGTTGACGTGTGTTTCCCCTGCGTTCCGTCCAATGTCTCCCTTGCGGTGGGCGCAGGCCCCTACGATCGGCCCGTCGTTTCGGCACGTACGGGACATGCACGGGACATGACAGCGGACTACTCCGGCCGACACCGAACCCCCGGCGGCCGATACCGGACCACGACACCGGACCACCACACCGATCACGGACCACGGCGAGGAGTGCTCATGGAGCGGGAGCAGGGCGGGCAGGGCGGAGAGCGTCGGCCGGGGCGGCGGGCCCTCCTGGGGGCCGCGGCCCTCGGCGCGGGCGCGGCGGCGCTGGCCGCCCACGGCCCGGCCGCGGCCGAGGCGCCGCGGACCGGCGCACCGAGCGCCGACGCGCCCGGCAGGCTGCCGGTGCCGACCGTCATCGGCCACCGCGGCGCCAGCGGCTACCGCCCCGAGCACACCCTCGGCTCGTACCAACTCGCCCTCGACATGGGCGCGGACGTCATCGAGCAGGACCTGGTGCCCACCAAGGACGGGCACCTCGTCTGCCGCCACGAGAACGACATCACCGGCACCACCGACGTCTCCGCACACCCGGAGTTCGCTGACCGGAAGACGGCCAAGACGGTCGACGGCGCCCAGCTCACCGGCTGGTTCACCGAGGACTTCACGCTCGCCGAGCTGAGGACGCTGCGCGCGAAGGAGCGGATTCCCGCCGTCCGCCAGGAGAACACGCTCTACGACGGCCGCTGGGCGGTGCCCTCCTTCGAGGAGGTGCTGCGCTGGGCCGAGGAGCAGGGCCGGCGCCGGGGCCGCCCGGTCTGGCTGCACGTCGAGACCAAGCACCCCACGTACTTCCGCAAGCTCGGCCTCGGCCTGGAGGAGCCGCTCGCGAAGCTGCTGCGCAAGTACGGCCGCCACCGCGCGGACTCGCCCGTCTTCCTGCAGTCCTTCGAGCCGGGCAGCATCGAGCGGCTGGGGAGGCTGGTCGGCTCCCGCCGGGTCGTGCTGCTGTCCGCACCCGCCTCCCGGCCGTACGACTTCACCGACTCCGGCGACCGGCGGACGTACGGGGACCTGATGAAGCCGGAAGGGCTGCGCTGGATCGCCCGGTTCGCGCAGGGCATCGGCCCGTCCCTGACCTCGGTCATCCCGACGGGCGCGGACGGGAAGCTGGGCGAGCCGACCGCTCTCGTAAGCGATGCCCATGCGGCGGGGCTGATCCTCCACCCGTACACGGTCCGCAACGAGAACCAGTTCCTGCCGACCGACTTCCGCCGCGGCACCGACCCCAACGCGTACGGCGACTCCTTCGGCTACTTCCGCGCCCTCCTGAAAACCGGCATCGACGGCATCTTCTCCGACAACCCGGACACCGCGCGGCTTGCGCGGGACGACTTCCTCAAGGGCTGACCCGCCCGTCGGCCACGGGTCCGCTCGGCGCCAACGGGCCGAGCGGCCTCATTGGTTCGGGCCTCGGCCACGGGAGGCCGGCGCCACGGGGCCGACCCGTCCACCTCGGCCGAAGGCCGGGCACCCTAACGGTCGGCGAAGGCCGCGCACTCCAACGGTCGGTCGAAGGCCAGGCCCCCCAACGGACGGTCGAAGGCCGCGCACCCCGACGGGATGACCGCGCACCCCAACGGACGGATGAGTTTGCGGCCGCCGCGAAACCACGGGCGGAGCCGGCCGAGTCCGGCCTTGTATGACACCGACTCCTGACGAGCTCGTCGAAAAGTGGCGCCCTCTCCTCTCCGCCGAGGCCGAAGCCGAGGCGTACGGGGTGGGGGTGGAGGCGGCGGACCTCGAACAGGGCGTCTGGGTGCGGCTGTTGGAACAGATCGGTGCGGCCGGGCCGCCGCGGGACCCGGCCGCCTGGCTGCGCGCGGCCGTCCGCGCCGAGGCCCGCGCCGCCCGCCGCCGCGCCCGGCGCGAGGTCCCGTACGGGTCGGTGCGCGGCGCGGCCGCGGAGGCCGGCGGGCGGGCCGTGGAGGACCGCGCCGTGACCGCCGAGGCGCGCCGCGCCTTACGCGCCGCCGTCGCCCGGCTCCCCGGCCGCTGCCCCCGGATCTTGCGCGCGATGCTGTCGCCAGGGGACCCCACCTACCGAGAAGTCGCAGGTGAGTTGGGAATCTCACAAGGAAGTCTGGGGCCCTTACGTTCCCGTTGCCTTGGATGTCTGCGCAGAATGCTTCCGGCGGAGGTTGCGGCTCCCCAACTCTGGGGAGGGGAGCGTTAGCCGACCGGCGCCACGGAGACGGCGTGTACCCGATGCCGGCTCCGTTCAGGGCCCACGCGGCTCGGGCGCACCCCGACACCCTCAGCGGCGCCCGGGCGGACCGACTAGGGGAGGCATGCGTACATGGGCATCAGCGTGACCATCTCTGCGGCGACCGAGGACGACGCCGAGAAGATCCTGAAACTGCAGTACCTCTGCTACCAGCGCGAGGCGGAAATCTACGGCGACTACACCATCGAACCCCTCACCCAGACGCTCGACGACCTCCGCGCCGAACTGAGCCAGGGCCCGGTGCTCGTGGCCCGGCTCGGCGAGGAGGTCGTCGGCTCGGTGCGCGGCACCGTGGACCAGGACGGCACCGCCAGCCTTGCCAAACTGATCGTGCACCCGAGGATGCAGCGGCACGGCCTCGGCGGACGGCTGCTGTCGGCCATCGAGGCGCGGCTGGCGGAGGAGTCGGCAGCCAAGCGGTACCGGCTGTTCACCGGCCACCGCAGCGAGGGCAACCTGAGGCTCTACCGCAGGAACGGGTACGCGCCCGTGGGCACCGAGCAGGTCTCCCGCAAGCTCAGCCTGATCATGCTGGAGAAGGAAGCGGCGCCGCAGGCATTTGTGACCAGCGCCTGAACAAGCAGCAGTGCGGGGCCCGTTGGGCGAGCCCTCCGGAGAACCCGGAGGCTATGCCCGGCGGGCCCTGCGCAGCCAGATCAGCCCGGTCACCGGCAGTACCACGGGCAGGAACAGATAGCCCATCCCGTAGTCGGACCACACCGTCGCGTCGGGGAAGGCGGACGGCTCGACGAGCGTCCAGGTGCCGACCGCCAGCACGCCGACGAGCTCGGCGGCACAGCAGACCGTCGCCAGGCGCCGCGCGGTCTCCCCGCCGCGGACGAGCGAGACGAGGATGAACGCGTAGACGACGGCGGCGACCGCCGACAGCACGTACGCGAGCGGCGCCTCGTCGAACTTCATGAGCATCTGCGCGATGGAGCGGGACGCCGCGCCGACGGTGAACACCCCGTACAGCAGGACGAGCAGCCGCCCGGGCCCCTCCCCGAGCCCCTGCCGCCGCTTCGGGGTCGCGCCCTCTTCGGTCGTGGTCACGGGCTCAGGCACCGGCCGACCCTCCCCAGATGTCGAAGAGCCGCACTTCGAGCACGGCCAGCACGAACGCTCCCGCCGCGACGGTCACCGAGCCCCAGCGCGTGCGCTCGGCCAGCGACAGAAAGCCCGCCGCGGGCACGGCGGCGGCCGCGCCGA
>NZ_LIQY01000542.1 GCF_001418495.1 Streptomyces pathocidini
CACGGTCGTCGTCGGCGCCGGCATGGTGAAGGAGATCCACACCTCGACGCTCGACCTCTTCGAGGAGATCCTCGGCCCGACCCGTACGTCCCTGGCCGTGAAGAAGGCCCGGCTCATCTTCTGCGCGCCCGACCCCGGGCTCACCCGCACGCCCAGCCCCTGGCCGTACCGCTACGCGCTGCCCGACGGCATCGGGCCCATGTCCGGCCGGACCGTCGTCAACCACGCGGGCATCTTCTGCGCCGAGCGCCTCGACATCGGCACCCGGTTCTTCCTCCGCCACCTCCCCGAACCCGGCGGCCCCGCGCGCATCGTGGACCTGGGCTGCGGGAACGGGGTGGTCGGCACGGCCGCGGCCCTGGCCGATCCGGAGGCCGAGGTGCTGTTCGTGGACGAGTCGTACCAGGCGGTCGCCTCCGCCGAGGCGACCTTCCGCGCCAACGCGGACAGCAGGGCCGAATTCCTGGTGGGCGACGGGCTGTCGGACCTCCCCACCGGATCGGTGGACCTCGTCCTGAACAACCCGCCGTTCCACAGCCACCAGGCGACCACCGACGCGACCGCCCGGCGCATGTTCGCCGGGGCGCGCGCCGCGCTGCGCCCCGGCGGCGAGCTGTGGGTCATCGGCAACCGCCACCTCGGCTACCACGTGCGGCTGCGCCGCCTGTTCGGCAACTGCGAACTGGTCGCGAGCGACCCGAAGTTCGTCGTCCTGCGCGCCGTCAAGCGCTGACCGTGCGGGGGCGAGGAGGCGAGGAGGCGGGGGGCGAGGGCAAGCCGGTCCTACTTCTCCCGCTGAGCCTGGGCCTGTCCGGCCGTGCGCTCGCGGGAAGCCGGGGGCGGCGCCCGCATGGCCGGTCGGGGAGCCGGGTCACGGCGCCGGGGCGCCCGTGACCGTTGCCGCCGTCACCAGTCGCCCCGCCAGATGTTGTCGAAGGCGGCCTGTTCGACGGCTCGCCGCTGCTTGTAGGCCTCCAGTTCCAGCAGCGCGTCGTTGACGGCGGCCAGTACGGTCGCTACCGCGTCGTTCTCCACGTCCGGGGAGGCCGCCGTCTCCTTGCCGCGGATCCCGAGGGCGGCCGTCAGGGCGTCGAGGACGGGCTCGCCCGAGGTCCAGCGCTCCACGGCCTCGCGGTGGGCGGGCGTGTCGACCGGCACCAACTCGCCGGTCTGGAAGGGCCTCCCGCGATGGCGCCGTCGAGTGAACTGCCCTTCTTCCTCCAGGGCGTTCGTGTAGGCGGCGGACAGGTTCCGCCCCCTGCGCCAGAGCCAGTCGCCGACCGACTCCTGCGGCGTCTCGCGAACCAGCGAGGCCGCGGCCTCCTCCAGCAGCGGATCGGCGCCGGTCGGCCGGTGGCCCGGCACGACGCGGTCGTCCTCCAGGCCGGCGGCCTCGGCGCCGAGGAGGTCGATCATCTCGGCCCCCGCGAGCGCGAGCGACAGGTCGCCCCGCTCCACGGGGCCGTGGTCCGCCGTGTCCATGGCGACATGCAACAGATCCCGCGCTGCGGTCATGAGCGGCTCCCCGTCGAGAGGCGTCCAGGGTCCGCGGTCCGGATCTCCCGGTTACGAGCCTACGGAGCGGGGGTGGCCACCGCATCTCACCGCGGTGGCCCGGCGACTCGGCCATCCCTATTGCATAAAAGTGCTGCGCTTCGTATAGTCATGCCATCGGCGAGGAGGTATCGATGGCGGCGGTACGGGCGGCAGTGGCCGGGGCGAGTGGATACGCGGGCGGTGAGGTGCTGCGGCTGCTGCTCGCGCACCCGGACGTCGAGATCGGCGCCCTGACCGGGAACTCAAATGCGGGTCAGCGGCTCGGCGCGCTCCAGCCGCACCTCCTCCCACTCGCCGACCGGGTCCTCGAACCCACCACGGCCGAGGCGCTCGCCGGGCACGACGTGGTCTTCCTCGCGCTTCCGCACGGCCAGTCCGCGGCGGTCGCCGAGGCGCTCGGCGAGGACGCGCTCGTACTGGACTGCGGGGCCGACTTCCGGCTGCGGGACGCGGGGGACTGGGAGAAGTTCTACGGCTCCCCGCACGCGGGCACCTGGCCGTACGGCCTGCCCGAACTGCCGGGGGCCCGCGACGCGCTGCGCGGGGCCCGGCGCATCGCGGTCCCCGGCTGCTACCCGACGGCCGTCTCGCTCGCGCTCTTCCCGGCGTACGCGGCCGGGCTCGTCGAGCCGGAGGCCGTGGTCGTCGCGGCCTCCGGCACCTCGGGCGCGGGCAAGTCCCCCCAGCCGCACCTGCTGGGCAGCGAGGTCATGGGCTCCATGAGCCCGTACGGCGTGGGCGGCGTCCACCGGCACACCCCCGAGATGGTCCAGAACCTCGGCGCCGTCGCGGGCGAGCCGGTCACCGTCTCCTTCACGCCCACCCTCGCCCCCATGCCCCGCGGCATCCTCGCCACCTGCACGGCCAAGGCGAGGCCGGGCACGACGGCCGCCGGGGTACGCGAGGCGTACGAGAAGGCGCTGGCCGCCGAGCCGTTCACCCGCCTGCTGCCCGAGGGCCAGTGGCCGTCCACCGCCGCCGTGTACGGATCGAACGCCGCCCTGATCCAGGTCGCGTACGACGAGGCCGCCGGCCGCGTCGTGGCGATCAGCGCCATCGACAACCTGACCAAGGGCACCGCCGGCGGCGCGGTGCAGAGCATGAACCTCGCCCTCGGGCTCCCCGAGGAGACCGGGCTCACCACGATCGGAGTCGCACCGTGAGCGACGCACGCGCAGCCGCTCGGCCGCAGACGACGACGAAAGCCGCACCGCTGCGCTGCGCGGGCGACAGTGACATCAGCCGCTGGCGCGGCGGAGCGAACAAGGAGATGCAGTGAGTGTCACGGCAGCAAAGGGATTCACCGCTTCCGGCATCGCCGCCGGGATCAAGGAGAACGGCAACCCCGACCTCGCGCTCGTCGTCAACACCGGGCCGCGCCGCGCCGCCGCGGGCGTCTTCACCGCCAACCGCGTCAAGGCCGCCCCCGTCCTGTGGTCCGAGCAGGTCCTCAAGGGCGGGCAGATCGCCGCCGTGGTCCTCAACTCCGGTGGCGCCAACGCCTGTACGGGCCCACTCGGCTTCCAGGACACCCACAGGACCGCCGAGAAGGCCGCCGACGTGCTCGGCGAGGGCGCGGCCGAGATCGCCGTGGCCTCGACCGGGCTGATCGGGATCCGGCTGCCCATGGACAGGCTGCTGCCGGGCGTCGAGAAGGCCGCCGCCGAACTCTCCGCGCACGGCGGCGAGAAGGCCGCCATCGCCATCAAGACCACCGACTCGGTGCACAAGACGGCCGTCGTGGAGCGGGACGGCTGGACGGTCGGCGGCATGGCCAAGGGCGCGGGCATGCTCGCTCCCGGCCTGGCCACCATGCTCGTCGTCCTCACCACCGACGCCGACCTCGGCGCCCCCGAGCTCGACAAGGCACTGAGGGCCGCGACCCGTACGACCTTCGAGCGGGTCGACTCCGACGGCTGCATGTCGACCAACGACACCGTGCTGCTGCTGGCCTCCGGCGCGGCCGGAACCACCCCGGCGTACGAGGAGTTCGCGGACGCGGTCACCGAGGTGTGCGCCGAGCTGGCCCGCCAGCTCGTCGGCGACGCCGAGGGCGCCTCCAAGGACATCCGCGTCGAGGTCGTGGGCGCGGCGAGCGAGGACGACGCCGTGGATGTCGGCCGCTCCATCGCCCGCAACAACCTCCTCAAGTGCGCCATCCACGGCGAGGACCCCAACTGGGGCCGGGTGCTCTCCGCGATCGGCACCACCTCCGCCGCCTTCGAACCGGACCGGCTGAACGTGGCCATCAACGGCGTGTGGGTGTGCAGGAACGGCTCGGTCGGGGAGGACCGGGAGCTGGTCGACATGCGCTACCGCGAGGTCCGTATCACCGCCGACCTCGCCGCGGGCGAGGAGTCCGCGGTCGTCTGGACCAACGACCTGACCGCGGACTACGTCCACGAGAACAGCGCGTACTCGTCATGACGGCCCGCAAGCACACCGCCCTGCCCAAGGCACAGACCCTCATCGAGGCGCTGCCCTGGCTGACCCGCCACCACGGCAGGACGGTGGTCATCAAGTTCGGCGGGAACGCCATGGTGGACGAGGAGTTGAAGGCCGCCTTCGCCCAGGACGTGGTCTTCCTGCGGCACGCCGGCCTCAAGCCGGTCGTCGTGCACGGCGGCGGCCCGCAGATCAGCGCCCACTTCGACAAGCTGGGCCTGGTCACGGAGTTCAAGGCCGGGCTGCGCGTCACCACGCCCGAGGCGATGGACGTCGTACGGATGGTGCTCGCCGGGCAGGTCCAGCGCGAGCTGGTCGGGCTGCTCAACCAGCACGGCCCGTTCGCCGTCGGCCTGACCGGCGAGGACGCGCACACCCTGACCGCGGTCAAGCGCTACGCCCGGATCGACGGCGAGAGCGTGGACATCGGCCGGGTCGGCGAGATCACCGAGGTCGACGCGGGCGCCATCCAGGCGCTGCTGGACGACGGCCGGATCCCGGTCGTCTCCTCCATCGCCCGCAGCGCCGACGACGGCCACGTCTACAACATCAACGCCGACACCGCGGCCGCCGCGCTGGCCGCCGCGCTGGGCGCCGAGACGCTGATGGTCCTCACCGACGTCGAGGGGCTCTACGAGGACTGGCCCGACAGCGAGGACGTCATCTCGCGCCTGACCGCGAGCGAGTTGGAGAAGCTGCTGCCCGAACTGGCCAGCGGAATGGTCCCGAAGATGGAGGGCTGCCTCCACGCGGTGCGCAACGGGGTCAACACCGCGCGCGTCATCGACGGGCGGGTGCAGCACTCGATCCTGCTGGAGATCTTCACCGACGAGGGCATCGGCACGATGGTCGTGCCGGACGCCGCTCAGGACGCGGACGCCGCGCAGGAGCCCGCCGCCGAGGGAATCCCGGTCGCCGAGGGAGCCCCGGTCGGCGGGGAAGCCCCGGTCGGCGGGGGAGAGGGAGGGAACGCATGACCAACCAGGAACTGACCCGGCGCTGGCAGAGCGCGCTGATGGACAACTACGGCACGCCGCCGCTGCCGCTGGTCCGCGGCGAGGGCGCGAGGGTCTGGGACGCGGACGGCAGGGAGTACGCGGACTTCGTCGGCGGCATCGCCGTCAACTCCCTCGGCCACGCCCACCCGGCCGTCGTCCGCGCCGTGACCGACCAGATCGCGACCCTCGGGCACGTGTCGAACCTGTTCGTCGCCGAGCCCCCGGTGGCCCTCGCCGAGCGGCTGATCGAGCTGTTCGGCCGGCCCGGGCTGGTCTACTTCGCCAACTCGGGCGCGGAGGCGGTCGAAGCGGCCTTCAAGCTCGGCCGCCGCACCGGCCGCCCGCACATGGTCGCCGCCCGGGGCGGCTTCCACGGCCGCACCATGGGCGCCCTCGCCCTCACCGGCCAGCCCGGCAAGCAGGAGCCGTTCCGGCCGCTGCCCGGCGAGGTGACCCACGTGCCGTACGGGGACGCCGACGCGCTGCGGGCGGCCGTCACCACCGACACCGCGCTCGTTGTGCTCGAACCCGTGCAGGGCGAGAACGGCGTGGTCGTGCCGCCCAAGGGCTACCTGGCCGCGGCCCGCGAGATCACCCGGGCCACCGGCACCCTTCTCGTACTGGACGAGATCCAGACCGGGATCGGGCGTACGGGCCACTGGTTCGAGCACCAGGCGCAGGGCGTCGAACCCGATGTGGTCACCCTGGCCAAAGGGCTCGGCGGCGGTCTGCCGATCGGCGCGACGGTCGCCTTCGGGCCCGCCGCCGACCTGCTGACGCCGGGTCAGCACGGTTCGACGTTCGGCGGCAACCCGGTGGCCTGCGCCGCCGCGCTCGCCGTGCTCGACACGATCCGGGACGACGGGATCCTCGACCACGTCAAGCGCGCGGGGGAGCGGCTGCGGTCCGGGATCGAGGGGACGGGCCACCCGCTGGTCGACCACGTCCGTGGCGCGGGGCTGCTGCTGGGTATCGTGCTCACCGAGTCCGCCGCACCTCACGTGCAGCGGGCGGCTCAGGAAGCCGGTCTCCTGGTGAACGCGGTCGCGCCCGACGTGGTGCGCCTCGCCCCTCCGCTGATCGTCGGCGACGGCGAGGTGGACGCGTTCCTCCGGGCGTTCCCGGCAGTCCTCGACGCCGCAGACGGGGACCGACGATCCGGAGAATGACGACGATGAGCGAGGCCCAGGGCGACCGGCACAGCGAGCGCGGCGACGCGGCGGGCGGACCGGCCCTGCCGCAGACCCGTACCGCCCGGCACCGCCGGATCGTGGACATCCTCGGCCGGCAGCCGGTGCGCTCGCAGAGCCAGCTGGCCAAGCTGCTGGCGGACGACGGGCTCTCGGTCACCCAGGCCACGCTCTCGCGCGATCTCGACGAGCTCGGCGCCGTCAAGATCCGCAACTCCGCGGGGGAGTTGATCTACGCGGTGCCGAGCGAGGGCGGGGACCGTACGCCGCGGGCGCCGCTGGGGGAGTCGGCGAGCGAGGCGCGGCTCGCACGGCTCGCGGGCGAACTCCTCATCTCCGCCGAGGCGTCGGCCAACCTCGTCGTACTGCGCACGCCGCCGGGCGCGGCCCAGTTCCTGGCCTCGGCCATCGACACGGCGGAGGTGCACGAGATCATCGGCACCATCGCCGGCGACGACACCCTCCTCCTCATCAGCCGCGCCCCGGACGGCGGCCAGGCTCTGGCGGACCACTTGCTGCGCCTGGCCCAGAAGGCGAGGTAGCCGTCCGGCTCGGATCGTAGTGTCCGCGACGCGCGCCAGCACGAAGGCCACCGGACCCCACCACAGCCGCAGCCGCGGCAGTGGCAGCAGTGGCAGCCACCGCCGCGTGAAGTGTGGCCCCGGGCCGGGTCTACGCCGTTCGCGGCGGCAGCGGCAGCGGAAGGGCCGGCAGGCCGTCGAGGCTGACTCCCACATGTCCCGACTCGCAGTACGCGGCGAACTCCTCGTCCGTCTTGCGGCCGAAGTGCTCGGCGTGCAGCGTCCGTTCCTCGCGGTAGTCCATGAAGGGGACGGCGAACCCGCAGCTGTCGCCGATCCGTTCGGCGCGCACCACGATGATCGCCCGCGCGCTGGGCCCGTCGGCCGCGGCGAAGTGCGGGATCAGCTCGGCCCAGCGGGGATCGTCGCGGAACACCGGCTCGCCCCGCCCGTGCACCCGCAGGATCGTCGGCGGCCCGTCGAATGCGCACCACATCAGGGTGATCCGCCCGTTCTCTCGGAGGTGGGCGATGGTCTCCGCCCCGCTTCCGCCGAAGTCCAGGTAGGCGACGGTCGCCTCGTCGAGCACCACCAGCGACCCGGCCCCGCCCCTTGGGCGACAGGTTCACATGCCCGTCCCCGGACAGCGGCGCGGTGGCCGTGAAGAACACCGGCTGCCCCTCGATAAACCGCCGAACCCTGCCGTCGATGCGTTCATAGACCTTTCCCCTGCCCGGATTATCCGGGCAGGCACGGTCTTCCGAGGAGCCCCGTCTCACCCATCGGCCGCCGCCTCGCGCCCCGCGTTGACAAAACATACGGGGAAGTGCATAGTTATACCTGCAAGCGAAGGCACCGTAAGGAGAACCCCGTGACCGAGCGCGTCGTACTCGCCTACTCGGGCGGCCTGGACACCTCCGTCGCCATCGGCTGGATCGCCGAGGAGACGGGCGCCGAGGTCATCGCCGTTGCCGTGGACGTCGGCCAGGGCGGCGAGGACCTGGACGTCATCCGCAAGCGCGCGCTCGCCTGCGGTGCCGTCGAGGCCGAGGTCGCCGACGCCAAGGACGAGTTCGCGGACGAGTACTGCCTCCCGGCGATCAAGGCCAACGCCCTGTACATGGACCGCTACCCGCTGGTCTCGGCCCTGTCGCGGCCCACCATCGTCAAGCACCTCGTCGCCGCCGCGAAGAAGCACGGCGCGACCACCGTCGCCCACGGCTGCACCGGCAAGGGCAACGACCAGGTGCGGTTCGAGGCCGGTATCGCCTCCCTCGCCCCCGACCTCAAGTGCATCGCCCCCGTCCGGGACTACGCGATGACCCGGGACAAGGCCATCGCCTTCTGCGAGGAGAAGCGGCTCCCGATCGCCACCACCAAGAAGTCCCCGTACTCCATCGACCAGAACGTCTTCGGGCGGGCGGTGGAGACCGGCTTCCTGGAGGACATCTGGAACTCCCCGATCGAGGACGTCTACGAGTACACCCAGAACCCGGCCACCCCCCGCGCGGCCGACGAGGTGGTCATCACCTTCAAGCAGGGCGTCCCGGTGGCCATCGATGGCAAGCCCGTCACCGTCCTCCAGGCGATCCAGCAGCTCAACGAGCGGGCCGGGGCCCAGGGCGTCGGCCGGATCGACATGGTCGAGGACCGGCTCGTGGGCATCAAGTCCCGCGAGGTGTACGAGGCGCCGGGCGCGATCGCGCTGATCGCCGCGCACCAGGAGCTGGAGAACGTCACCGTCGAGCGCGAACTCGCCCGCTACAAGCGGCAGGTCGAGCAGCGCTGGGGCGAGCTCGTCTACGACGGCCTGTGGTTCTCCCCGCTGAAGCGCGCCCTCGACGGCTTCATCAACGAGGCCAACGCGCACGTCTCCGGCGACATCCGCATGACCCTGCACGGCGGCCGGGCCGTCGTCACCGGCCGGCGCTCGCAGGAGTCGCTCTACGACTTCAACCTCGCGACCTACGACACGGGCGACACCTTCGACCAGTCCAAGGCGCAGGGCTTCATCGACATCTTCGGGCTGTCCAGCAAGATCGCCGCCAAGCGCGACCTGGCGTAGACACCGACCCGACGTACGCTCAGCCGCCTCCTTGCCGCATACGGTGAGGGGGCGGCCGCACATCCACACCCCGAGGAGCAACACGGTGAGCAACGGCAACTCCGGCGACGTCCGGCTGTGGGGCGGGCGGTTCGCCGACGGGCCCGCCGAGGCCCTGGCCAAGCTGTCCGCGTCCGTCCACTTCGACTGGCGGCTCGCGCCGTACGACATCGCCGGATCGCGCGCCCACGCGCGCGTGCTCCACCAGGCCGGGCTGCTCACCGCCGACGAGCTGGAGCGCATGCTCGCCGGGCTCGACCGGCTCGAGGCCGACGTCGCCGATGGCTCGTTCACCGGCACCGTCGCCGACGAGGACGTGCACACCGCCCTGGAGCGCGGCCTGCTGGAGCGGCTCGGGCCCGAGCTGGGCGGCAAGCTGCGGGCCGGGCGCTCGCGCAACGACCAGGTCGCGACGCTGTTCCGGATGTACCTGCGGGACCACGCCCGCATCGTCGGCGGGCTGCTCGCCGACCTCCAGGAAGCGCTGGTCGGGCTGGCCGAGGCCCACTCGGGCGTCGCCATGCCGGGGCGCACCCACCTCCAGCACGCCCAGCCCGTCCTCTTCGCCCACCATGTGCTCGCCCACGTCCAGGCGTTGGGCCGGGACGCCGAGCGGCTGCGGCAGTGGGACGAGCGGACGGCCGTCTCCCCGTACGGCTCGGGCGCGCTGGCCGGGTCCTCCCTCGGGCTCGACCCCGAGGCCGTCGCCGCCGACCTCGGCTTCGAGCGCGGCTCCTCCGGCAACTCGATCGACGGCACGGCCTCGCGCGACTTCGCCGCCGAGTTCGCCTTCATCACGGCGATGATCGGGATCGACCTGTCCCGGATCGCCGAGGAGGTCATCATCTGGAACACGAAGGAGTTCTCCTTCGTGACCCTCCACGACGCCTTCTCCACCGGCTCGTCGATCATGCCGCAGAAGAAGAACCCGGACATCGCGGAGCTGGCCCGCGGCAAGTCCGGCCGGCTCATCGGCAATCTGACCGGCCTGCTGGCGACGCTGAAGGCGCTCCCGCTCGCGTACAACCGCGACCTCCAGGAGGACAAGGAGCCGGTCTTCGACTCCTGCGACCAACTGGAGGTCCTGCTCCCGGCGTTCACCGGGATGATGGCCACGCTGACCGTCAACCGCGAGCGGATGGAGGAGCTGGCCCCGGCCGGGTTCTCGCTCGCCACCGACATCGCGGAGTGGCTCGTCAAGCAGGGCGTGCCGTTCCGGGTGGCGCACGAGGTGGCGGGGGAGTGCGTCAAGGAGTGCGAGGCGCACGGGATCGAGCTGGACCAGTTGACGGACGAGCAGTTCGCGAAGATCTCCCCGCATCTGACGCCCGAGGTCCGGACCGTGCTCGACGTTCCCGGCGCGCTCGCCTCGCGCAGCGGCCGGGGCGGCACGGCCCCGTCCGCGGTGGCCGTCCAACTCGCCGAGGTCAGGTCCGACTTGGCCGCCCAGCGGGCGTGGGCGGGCGCGAAGGGCTGACCTTCGCAGTACGGTGGCCGGGCCCCACCCGTACCCCCAGCGCAGGGAGCACCCCGATGCCCTTCGCCCGCCTGGCCACCGCCACCACTCCCACCGCCCACATCGGACTCGGCCTCGCCGCCGTCGGCAGGCCCGGCTACATCAACCTCGGCCGGGAGCGCGACCTGCCGGCCGATCGCACGGTCGAGGCGATGCGCGAGCGCGCGCACGAACTGCTCGACGCGGCCTACGCGCAGGGCGTGCGGTACGTGGACGCGGCCCGCTCCTACGGCCGGTCGGAGGAGTTCCTCGCCGACTGGCTGCGCGCCCGGCCCGACGTCCGGGACGTGGTGATCGGCAGCAAGTGGGGCTACACGTACACCGCCGACTGGCGCACCGACGCCGAGGTCCACGAGGCCAAGGACCACAGCGCCGAGACCTTCGACCGGCAGAGCGCGGAGACGCGGGAGCTGCTCGGCGACCGGCTGGACCTCTACCAGATCCACTCCGTGACCCCCGACAGCCCGGCCCTCACCGACACCGCCCTGCACGCCCGGCTGGCGCGGCTCGCGGCCGAGGGCGTGAGCATCGGCCTGTCCACGAGCGGGCCGGGCCAGGCGGACGCGATCCGGGCCGCGCTCGGCGTCGAGGTCGACGGGGAGCGGCTGTTCCGCACGGTGCAGAGCACCTACAACCTGCTGGAGACCTCGGCGGCCGAGGCGCTGGCCGAGGCGCACGAGGCCGGACTGACCGTGCTCGTCAAGGAGGCCGTGGCCAACGGGCGCCTGGCCGGGGCCGAGGCGCCCCCGGCCCTGAGGGAGGTCGCCGAGGAGACCGGCTTCGGCTGCGACGCGGTCGCCCTGGCGGTGG
>NZ_LIQY01000543.1 GCF_001418495.1 Streptomyces pathocidini
CCGGGGCTCCGCCCCGGACCCCGCTCCTCAAACGCCGGAGGGGCTGGATTTCCTCCGGCGGGGCCGGTTCTTCTCCGAGCGCCGAGGAGCGGGGTTTGCTCCGGAGGGGCTGGATTTGCCTCCGGAGAGGCCGGTCCTTCTCCAAGCGCCGAAGGAGCTGGGGTTGCTCCGGAGGGGCCGGGTTGGCGCCGGAGAGGCTGGGTTGGCGCCGGAAGGGCTGAGTTGGCGCCGGGAGGGGCCGGATTGCCTCCGAGCGCCCGAAGGGCAGAACCCCGGAAGGGACGAGCCCCGGAAAGCAAAACCCCGAAGGGGCCAGGCTTTCAGGACACCCATTCCTTCCAGACCTCCGGGTGGTCCTTGACCCAGCGCTCCGCCGCCTCGTCCGCGGGCAGTTTGTCCGCGGCAATCATCTCGGAGACCTCGTTCTGGTCCTCCTTGCTCCACGTGAACTTCCTGAGGAAGTCGGCGGCCTTGCCGCCCTTCCTTGCGAAGTCCGCGTTGAGGAACTTCTGGAGCGGGGTGGTGGGGTAGGCGCAGTCCACGGACGCGGGGTCCTCGGCGCCCTCGGCCCCACAGGCGTCCGTGTACTTCGGCAGCTCGACCTCGACCATCGGCACCTGGTTGAAGAGCCACTGCGGCTCGTACCAGTACGTCAGGAACGGCTTCTTCTGCTTGGCGAACTGCTTGATCTGGGTGATCTGCGCCGCCTCGGACCCCGAGAAGACCACCTGGTAGTCCAGGTCGAGGTTCTTCACGAGCGCCTTGTCGTTCGTGACGTACGAGGGTGAGCCGTCGAGGAGTTGGCCCTTGTCGCCGCTCTCGGCCGTACGCAGCTGGTCCGCGTACTTGTTCAGGTTCTTCCAGTCGGTGACGTCCGGGTGCTCGTCGGCGAAGTACTTGGGCACGAACCAGCCGATGTGGCCGGTGACGCCCAGGTCGCCGCCGGGGGCGATGGTCTTCTTGTCCTTGACGTAGCGCTGCTCCTGGTCGGGGTGGCCCCAGTCCTCCAGGATCGCGTCGATGCGGCCCTGGCTGAGCGCGTCCCAGGCGGGGATCTCGTCGACCTGGACGGTGTCGACGCGGTAGCCCAGCTCGTGTTCGAGCAGGTACTTGGCGACGCCGACGTTGGCCTGCGCGCCGACCCAGGACTGCACGGACAGGGTGACCGTCCGGGCGCCGGCCGCGTTGGCGTACGGGGACGCCTGCTTGGTCATGTCGGCCGCGCCGCAACCGGTGGTGGCGACCAGCCCCGTGAGGGCCGCGGCCCCGACGGCCAGTCGGATCAGTCGGGTTCGCCGGGTTCCCGTCTCGTACATCTCAGGCTTCCTTTCCCATGCGCCGCCGGGTCGTCGGCTGGGTCACCCGGTCCAGGACAAGGCCCAGGCAGACGATCGCCGCGCCCGCGACCAGGCCGGTCGCCAGGTCGCCGCGCGCGAGACCGGCCACCACGTCGTAGCCGAGCGCGCCGCCGCCGACCAGGCCGCCGATGATCACCACGGCGAGGACCAGGACGACGCCCTGGTTGACGGCGAGCAGCAACGCCGGGCGGGCGAGCGGCAGTTGGACCTGGCGCAGCTGCTGCCAGCCGGTGGCACCCATCGAGCGTGCGGCCTCCAGCGCCCCCGGGTCGACCTGCCTCAGGCCCTGGGTGGTGATGCGGACGACGGCGGGCAGCGCGTAGACGACGGCCGCGGCGACGGCCGGGGCGCGGCCGACGGAGAACAGCGCGACCACCGGGATCAGGTAGACGAACTGCGGCATCGTCTGGCACACGTCCAGCACCGGCCGCAGCAGCGTCTCCAGCCGGGGGCTGCGCGCGGCGGCGGCGCCGACGGCGAAGCCGAGGACGAGCGTGACGGCGACGGCCGCCAGGACCTGCGAGAGCGTGTCCATCGACGGCTTCCACACCCCGAGGACACCGATCGCGGCCAGCGCGAGGACGGCGGTCAGGGCGGTCCGCCAGGTGCCGATGAGCCAGGCCAGGGCGGCCACGACCAGCAGCGCGCCCCACCAGGGCAGGGCCAGCAGGCCGTCGCGGACCGGGTCGAGGACCCAGCGGGTGAAGTGGGCGGCCCAGTCGGCGGTGCCGCCGACGACGGGCACGCCGGTGTAGAGGTGGTCGACCATCCAGTCCTTGGCGGTGTTGACCGGCCGGGCGATGGCGACGACCCAGCTGTCCGGCCAGGCCTGGTGGCCCAGGGACCGCGCCGCGACAGCCACCAGCGCCGCGCCCGCGCCCGTGACAGCCCAGCCGCGCCGCCCGCGCAGCAGGGCCGGGCCCGCCGGCTCGGCGCCGATCCGCTCCCCCGCCGCGGCCGTGACCCGGTCCAGGACGACGGCCAGCAGCACGATCGGGATGCCCGCGGCGAGCGCCGCGCCGACGTCCACCGAGGAGAGCGCCTGGTAGACGCGGTCGCCGAGGCCGCCCGCGCCGATCATCGAGGCGATGACGGCCATGGAGAGCGCCATCATGATCGTCTGGTTGAGGCCGAGCAGCAGCTCCCTGCGGGCCAGCGGCAGCCGGGCCGTCAGCAGCCGCTGCCGGGCGGTGGCGCCGAGCGAGGTGACGGCCTCCATCACACCGCCGTCGGCGTTCCGCAGCCCGAGCGCGGTGAGCCGGGTCATCGGCGGCGCCGCGTACACGACGGTGGCCAGGACCGCGGCGGGCACGCCGATGCCGAAGACGAGGACGACGGGCAGCAGGTACGCGAAGGCGGGCAGCACCTGCATCGTGTCGAGCACCGGGCGCAGCGCCCGGTACACGCGGTCCGAGAGCCCGGCCGCCAGGCCCAGCAGCGCGCCCAGGACGACCGAGGCGAGGACCGCGACGACCATCAGCGCGAGGCTCTGCATGGTCGGCACCCACATGCCGAGCAGCCCGCACAGCGCGAACGCGGCCGCGGCCGTCAGCGCGAGCCGTACGCCCGCCACACGCCAGGCGATCAGCCCGGCGGCGGCCGTGACCCCGGCCCAGCCGAGGGCGAGCAGCACGAGGTAGACGGCGCGCACGGACAGCACGACGGTGTTGCTGATGTGGCCGAAGAAGTAGAGGAAGAGGGGGTGGCGGTCGCGGTTGTCGATGATCCAGTCGCTGGTTCTCGTCAGCGGCTCGGTCAGGTCGACGGTCAGCGCGGCGGGCCAGGTGCCGCTGTGCCACTGGGAGTTGGCGTACGGCACGAGGGCCGCCGCCGCGACGGCCAGCAGGACGAGCTTGACCAGGCCCCGGTGGCGTACGAGACCGCGCGCCGGGAGGCCGCGCGGGGCGGCGGTGGCCCCGACGGTGCCGGCGCTCATGCCGCCACCCCCCGCCCCGTGGGCGCGCCCGGGTCGCGCGGGCCCACGGGCTCCTCCGCCGTACCGGCGACGACCCCGAGCAGCGCCTCGTGGTCCACGACGCCCAGCAGCTTGCCGTCGGACATGACGCGCGCGGCCGGGTCGCCGGAGCGGGCGACGGCCTCGATGGCCTCGGAGACGGTCGCGCTCGGGGCGAGCGCGGGCCCGGTCTCGGACTCCCCGATGTCGGCGGGGCGCATGGCGCTGCGCACCGTGATGACCTGCTCGCGGGCCACGTCGCGGACGAACTCGCGTACGTAGTCGTCGGCCGGGGAGCCGACGATCTCCTCGGGCGTGCCGAGCTGCACGATCCGGCCGTCGCGCATCAGCGCGATCCGGTCGCCCAGCCGCAGCGCCTCGCTGAGGTCGTGGGTGATGAAGACCATCGTCCGGCCCTCCTCGCGGTGCAGCCGGATGACCTCCTGCTGCATGTCGCGGCGGATGAGCGGGTCCAGGGCGCTGAACGGCTCGTCGAACAGCAGCACTTCGGGGTCGACGGCGAGCGCCCGGGCCAGCCCGACGCGCTGCTGCTGGCCGCCGGAGAGCTGCCCCGGGCGGCGCCCCTCAAGGCCTTCGAGCCCGACCTTCGCGACCATCTCGGCGGCCCGCGCCCGGCGTTCGGCCTTGGCCACGCCCTGGATCTCCAGGCCGTAGGCGACGTTGTCGAGGACGGTGCGGTGCGGCAGCAGGCCGAAGTGCTGGAAGACCATCGCGGCGCGGCGGCGGCGCAGTTCGCGCAGCCGGGCGCGGTCCATGGCCAGCACGTCCTCGCCGTCGATGGCCAGGCTGCCGCTGGTCGGCTCGATGAGCCGGGTCAGACAGCGCACGAGCGTGGACTTGCCGGAGCCGGACAGGCCCATGACGACGAAGACCTCGCCCTTGCGGACGTCGAAGGACACATCGCGTACGGCGGCGGTGCAGCCGGTGCGCTCGCGCAGCTCGGCCGCGCTCAGGTCGGCGGCGGCGCTGCCGGGTACGCGGTCGGCCCTGGGGCCGAAGACCTTCCACAGGTTGCGTACGGAGAACACCGCCCGGTCGCCCCGATGGTCCTCGGTTCTTGCGCGGCTGTCGGTTCTTGCGCGGTTGTCGGTCATCACGCGTCACCTCCCGGTGCGGGTTTCCGGACAAGCAGTTCGGCGGCCTTCTCCCCCACCATCAGCACGCCGACCATGGGGTTGACGGCGGGCATCGTCGGGAACACGGACGCGTCCGCGATCCGGATCCCCGTCAGGCCGCGGACCCGCAACTCCGGGTCGACAACGGCGAGTTCGTCGGCTTCGGCGCCCATCCGGCAGGTGCCGGCCGGGTGGTAGACGGTGTGCGCGACCGAGCGGGCGTACGCGCTGAGCTCCTCGTCGGAGGTGATCCGCGGGCCGGGGCAGACCTCGCGCTTGAGCCAGTGCCTGAGCGGCTCGGTCTCGGCGATCCGCCGCGCGATCTTGATGCCGTCGACGAGGGTGTTGCCGTCGTAGTCGTCCTCGTCCGTGAAGTACCGGAAGTCCAGGGCGGGTTTGACGGCCGGGTCGGCGCTGGTGAGGTAGAGGCGGCCGCGGCTGCGGGGCTTGGGGATGTTCGGGGTCATCGACACGCCGTACTCGGGCTTCTCGTAGCCCAGCCGCTCCGGGTTGTCGGTGAACGGGATCTGGTAGAAGTGGAACATCAGGTCCGGGCCCGGGGATTCGGGGTCGCGCCGCAGGAAGAGCCCGGCGTCGGAGTCCATCGCGGAGTTCTCCGGGATCGGCCCGTCCGTCTCCCAGACGATGACCGACTCGGGGTGGTCGAGCAGGTTCTCGCCGACACCCGGCAGGTCGTGGACGACCGGGATGCCGAGGGCCTCCAGGTCCCGCTTCGGCCCGATACCGGAGTGCATCAGCAGCCGCGGGGTGTCGACCGCCCCGGCGCAGACCAGGACCTCGCGCCCGGCCCGTACGAGAATCTCCTCCCCGTCCTTGGTGCGGACGTGCACACCGGTCGCGCGCGTGCCCGCCAGCTCCAGCCGGTACGCCCAGGACTCCAGCAGGATCGTCAGGTTGGGCCGGTCGCCCGCCTCGATGTGCGGGTGGAGGTACGCGACGGAGGCCGAGGAGCGCTTGTTGTCCTCCGGGTGGTAGGCGAGGTCGAAGAAGCCGACGCCCTCGTGGAACGGCTTCTTGTTGAAGCCCTCCACGCGCGGCACGCCCAGCGCGTCCTGCGCCGCCTCGACGAAGTCGCGGGCGATGGCGTTCCGGTCCTTCTCGTCCACGGCCACGATGTTGTTGCGCAGCCGGTCGAAGTACGGGTCCATGGACGCCGCGTCCCAGCCCTCGGCGCCCGCTTCGGCCCACTCGTCCCAGTCGCCGGGCAGCGGCTTGAAGCTGATCAGCGTGTTGTGCGAGGAGCAGCCGCCGAGCACGCGGGCCCGGCTGTGCCGGATGTGGGAGTTGCCGCGCGGCTGGGGCGTCGTCGGGTAGTCGTAGTCGAGGTCCCCGCCGAGGAGGCCCAGCCAGCGCCGGAGGGTGAGGACGTCGGGCCGGTCGATGTCGCTGGGGCCGCCCTCGATGACGGCGACGGTGACGCCGGGGTCCTCGGTGAGCCGGGAGGCGATCACCGAACCTGCGGTGCCGCCGCCGACCACGACGTAGTCGTAGACGTGCGCGTTCTCGGGCATGGGGGGTGCTGCTCCTCTGCAAGGTGCGGTGCGGGTGCGGGCCTTGGTGCTGTCCTGGGTGCGGGGCCTTGGTGCTGTCCTGCCGTGAACAGACGGGCTGTTGGGCCATTCCTCGACTGTGAGCCGGGGTCTCGACTGCGAGCCGGGGTCTCGACTGCGAGCCGGGGCTTTTAGCTGTGGGGCCGGATCCTCGGCTGCGGGCTGGGGCTTCAGCCGTGGGCCGGGGCCTCGGCTCCTGGGGCCGCGTCCTCGGCGGGTCAGCCGGCGAACCAGCGGACGGGGCGCGGGTCGAGGTTCTGGTAGACGTGCTTGGGCTCGCGGTACTCGGCGAGCCCCGAAGGCCCGAGCTCGCGCCCGATCCCGGACTTGCCGAACCCGCCCCACTCGGCCTGCGGTACGTACGGGTGGTAATCGTTGATCCACACCGTGCCGTGGCGCATACGACCCGCGACGCGGCGGGCGCGGCCCGGGTCGGCGGTCCAGACGGCGCCGGCGAGCCCGTACTCGGTGTCGTTGGCCAGCGCCACCGCGTCGTCCTCGGTCTTGAAGGTCTCGACGGTGAGGATCGGCCCGAAGGTCTCCTCGCGGACCACGCGCATCTCGCCGTGGCAGTAGTCGAGGACGGTGGGCGCGTAGAAGTAGCCGGTGGCGGGCCGTACATCGGAGGGCGCGGGCCGCCGGCCGCCGCAGCGGACGACGGCGCCCTCCTGGCGCGCGGACTCGACGTACGCCTCGATCTTCGCGAGCTGCTGCGCGGAGACCAGCGGGCCGCACTCGACGCCGTCCTCGGTGCCGCGGCCGAGCCTGATCAGCTCGGCGCGGCGGGCGAGTTCGGCGACGAAGCGGTCGCGCACGGACTCCTCGACGATGAGGCGCGAACCGGCGGAGCAGACCTGGCCGCTGTGGATGAACGCGGCGTTCAGAGCCTGGTCGACAGCGGTGTCGAAGCCCTCGTCGGTGGCACAGGCGTCGGCGAAGACCACATTGGGGTTCTTGCCGCCGAGCTCCAGGGCCACCTTCTTCACGGTGGGCGCGGCAGCCTGCATGACCTTGGTGCCGCTGGCGAGGCCGCCGGTGAAGGAGACGAGGTCGACGCCGGGGTGCTCGG
>NZ_LIQY01000544.1 GCF_001418495.1 Streptomyces pathocidini
TCGGGGCTCTGTCCCGGGCCTCGCTCCTCAAGCGCCGGAGGGGCTGGGTTTGCCTCCGGCGGGGCTGGGTTTCGGCAGAACTCGGCCTCCAAGAGGCGGGTTTCGGGGTCCTTGGCCGGGGGCGTATCCGTGTTGAGGTGGTAGGTCAGGGTGTGGGTGCCGGTGCTGGTGGTCAGGGTCTGGACGTAGGAGCCGTTGATGGTGCCGTTGTGGCCCCAGAGGGTCTCGCCGCAGGGCAGGTGGACCGGGAAGAGGCCCAGGCCGTAACTACCGCCCGTACCAGCCGTGTTGCGCATCTCCTCCAGCTGCGCGCGGGGCAGCAGTTCGCCCGACAGCAGGGCGCTGGTGAAGCGGGTCAGGTCGGCGAGGGTGGAGATCACCTCCCCGGCCGCGCCCGCGCTGGACGGGTCCAGGAGCGTGACGTCCTTCGTCGCGTTCTTCGCCGTGTTATTCGGAGCGGTCCGGTCCGGTGCCGTGTTCTTCGAAGCGGCCGGGGTCGATGTCGTGTTCTTTGGGGCGGTCCGGGCCGATGTCGTGTTCTTCGGAGTGGTCGGGGGCGATGTCGAGTACGCGCGGCCGTGTGGGGGTGGGAGGCCTGTGCGGTTGCCTGGGAAGGTGGTGGATCGCAGACCCAGGGGAGCCAGGACGCGGCGCTTGACCTCCTCCGCGTACGGGTTGCCGGTGGCCCTCTCGATGATCATGCCCAGCAGGATGTAGTCGGTGTTGGAGTAGTGGAAGCCGGTGCCGGGCGGGAAGTACGGGGGGTGGCGCAGGGCCGTGCGCAGCAGCTCGCCGGGTGTGCGGGTGTCCAGGTGGTGGGTGCGGAAGCCGGGGCCCGACAACTCGGACCGCAGCCCGGGGTCGTCCGTGTAGTTGAACAGGCCGCTGGTGTGGTTGAGGAGCTGGCGGAGCGTGATCTTCCGGCCGTCGTTGCCGCGTCCGCGCACCAGGCCCGGCAGATGCCGCTCCACCGGGTCGGCCGGCGACAGCCGCCGCTCGCCTACGAGTTGGAGCACCACCGTGGCCACCAGGGTCTTGGTGACGCTGCCCGCGCGGAAGCGGTCCCCGGGGCGCATCCGGCGGTCGGTACGCAGGTCCGAGACGCCCGCCGCCGCGAACCGCACCTCGCCGCCCTCCCGCGCCAGGGCCGCCGCGCCGGGGGCGCCACCGGCCGTCACCAGGGCTCGTACGGCGGCCTGTACGGCCGAACGCGGGTGGGACGCGGTGAGCGAGGAGCGCGCGGTCGGGGTGGCGCAGGCGCTCAGCAGCAGGGCCAGCGCCAGCAGCGCGCACGCGGACGCCGCCGCCCTGGGCGGGGGTGCGGTGCGGCTGGGCATGCTCCGGCGGCCTCTCGTTCGTACCGGTGCCGGGGAGCGCGAGAGCGCTTTTCCTAGCGGACGGTAGCCGACCGTGTGCGCTGTCGGCAGCTCTCTCCGCAGCATGGACCCGGGTCCTTCGCCACCCCCGCACATGAGGGAGAATGGAGGCTCTGCCGGGGCAGGCAGCCCGAGTTGGGACAGCGTGCAGAGGTCACTCACGCAGGTCGGATCAGACGGCCGACTCGGTGCCGCCGTGGGATTGATCGCAGCGCACAGCGGTGCGTCGCAGTGCTGAGGGGACGCGCATGTCGGACGCGGAGCGGACGCGCAAGCCAACACGGGGGGTTGCGCAGGGCACGGTCGAGCGCGAGGAGGCGCGCGCCGAGGGGCGGTTGCTCGCCGGGCGCTACCGGCTGGGCGAGGTCCTCGGGCGCGGCGGTATGGGCACGGTCTGGCGGGCCCTCGACGAGACCCTCGGACGGACGGTCGCCGTCAAGGAACTGCGGTTCTCCGCCGACGTCGACGAGGACGAGAAGCAGCGGCTGATCACGCGCACCCTGCGCGAGGCGAAGGCGATCGCGCGGATCCGCAGCAACGGCGCCGTGACGGTCTACGACGTGGTGGACGAGGACCACCGGCCGTGGATCGTCATGGAGTTGATCGAGGGCTGCTCGCTCGCCGAGGCCGTGCGCGACACCGGCGGCCTCTCCCCGCACCGCGCCGCCGAGGTGGGCCTGGCCGTGCTCGACGTGCTGCGCGCGGCGCACCGCGAGGGCGTGCTGCACCGGGACGTGAAGCCGTCGAACGTGCTCATCGCGGAGGACGGGCGGGTCGTGCTGACCGACTTCGGCATCGCCCAGGTCGAGGGCGACCCGTCGGTCACCTCCACCGGCATGCTCGTCGGCGCCCCCTCGTACATCGCTCCGGAGCGTGCGCGGGGCGCGCGGCCGGGTCCGCCGACCGACCTGTGGTCGCTGGGCGCCCTGCTGTACGCGGCGGTCGAGGGCGTGCCGCCGTATGACAAGGGCACCGCGCTCGCCACCCTGACCGCCGTGATGACCGAGCCGCCCGCCCCGCCGAAGAACGCGAGCGGGCCGCTGGAGGAGGCCATCTACGGGCTGCTGGCCAAGGACCCGTCGGTGCGGCTGGACGACGCGGGGGCGCGGGAGTTGCTGACGGCGGCGCTCAGCGCGCCGGAGGTGGCGGAGGAGGCGGAGCCGGCCGAGGAGGAGGCTCCGGAGCCGACGCGGACGATGGCGCTTCCCGCGCAGCCCTCGGGGGAGGAGCGCGACTCGGGCGCCGGGCCTCGTACGGGCTCCAGGACGGCCATGGGCGTGGAGATCGAGGAGCGGCTGCGGGGCGCGCTGCGGTCGGTGCGGAACGCGGCCTCGGAGGCGTCCACTTCGCTGCTGGCGGCCTCGTCGCCGCACGCCGGGAAGTCCGGGAAGCCTGGGAAATCCGGGAAGCCCGGGGAAGGGAAGGCGGAGGGCGGGCCGGCGGCCGGGGTGTCCCTGACGGACGTCGTGCCGCGGCGGACGCTGGTGGTCGCGGCGGTCGTTGCCGTGCTCGCCCTGCTCGGAACGGTGCTGGCGTTCGCGCTGTCAGGGGGTGACGGCGGGGGCGAGAAGCCACGGGAGGAGAAGTCGGCCTCCCGAGCG
>NZ_LIQY01000545.1 GCF_001418495.1 Streptomyces pathocidini
GGCTTGGTGGAGCCGGACTGCCCGGACGGCTGGGCCGACCCGGCCTCCGGCGTGGCGCCGGCCCCGGCGTCCACGGCCCCGGAGCCCACCGGCGGCGGTGCGACCGACTTGATCGCGGTCGTGACGATCCCGGCCGGCTCCACGGCCTCGCCGCCCTCGACGTCGTTCACGTTGGTGTGGTCGACCGGCTTGCGGCGCGAGGCCACCCAGATCGCCGTGCAGGCGGCCAGTGCCAGGACGGCCACCGCGTACACGCCCCAGCCGCCCTGCTTGGCCAGCAGCGCCGCGGCGGCGCCGACCAGGCCGGCGGCCGGCAGGGTCAGGCCCCAGGCGACGAACATCCGGCCCGCGGTCGACCAGCGCACCACGCCGCCCTTGCGGCCGAGGCCGGAGCCCATCACGGCGCCGGAGCAGACCTGGGTGGTGGAGAGCGCGAAGCCGAGGTGGGAGGAGGCCAGGATGGTGGCCGCCGCGCCGGTCTGGGCGGCGAAGCCCTGCGGCGGCTGGATGTCGGTGATGCCCTTGCCCATCGTGCGGATGATCCGCCAGCCGCCCAGGTACGTGCCGAGGGCGATCGCCAGACCGGCCGAGACGATGACCCACATCGGCGGGTCCGCGCCCGGGGCCAGCGCGCCACCGGTGATCAGCGCCAGGGTCATCACACCCATGGTCTTCTGCGCGTCGTTGGTGCCGTGCGCCAGGGAGACCAGCGCTGCCGAGGCGATCTGCCCCGCCCGGTAGCCCTTGGCGGTGGCCTCCGGGTCGGCGTTCCTGGCGGCCCGGTAGGTCAGCCGGGTCGCGAGCAGCGTGGCGATGCCGGCGACGATGGGCGCCGCGACGGCCGGGATGAGGACCTTCATGACGACCTCGTCGCCGTGCACGGCACCGAAGCCGACCGAGGCGACGGTCGCGCCGATCAGACCGCCGAACAGCGCGTGCGAGGAGCTGGAGGGAAGCCCCGCGAGCCAGGTCAGCAGGTTCCACACGATGGCGCCGACGAGGCCTGCGAAGATCACTTCCGGCCGGATGCCGGACTCGTCGATGATGCCCTTGGAGATCGTCGCCGCCACTTCGACCGAGAGGAAGGCGCCGACGAGGTTGAGGGTCGCCGACATCGCCACCGCGACCTTGGGCCGGAGAGCCCCGGTGGAGATGGTGGTGGCCATGGCATTGGCGGTGTCGTGGAAGCCGTTCGTAAAATCGAACACCAAGGCCGTGATGATCACGATCCCGATGAGAAGCGTGATGTGTTCCATTCACCCAGGCAATCAGTTTGATGGTCAGTGGCTTGGCGACCGTAAAGACGCCGGGTGAACGGAAGGTGAACTGAGTGGGATGCTTGGGTGCCTCTGCCCCAGGTGGGGGCGGTGCCGCGGCGCGATTCGGCCACCGCCGCCGGAGCCTGTGATTCGGCCCACGGCCCGCCGGGCTACTGTCCGTTGGGCAATTCCTCGCCCGTAAGGGCCATGCGCCATCGTCCTTTCGCCCCATACCCCTCCTATAAGGAGCCGGACTTTGGAACGACCGCACCCGCACGAGGGGGCCGCCGCCCTGGCAC
>NZ_LIQY01000546.1 GCF_001418495.1 Streptomyces pathocidini
GCCTCACGCGCGCGTGAGGCGAGCGGTTCATGAATCGCGAGGAGCCCTACACCGCCGACGGGCTGCTGCCGGCGTCCTTCCGGCCGTCGGAGGAGCCGCCCAGGACCCGGCGCAGCTGCCTGTCCGTCGCTCGTTGGAGTGACCGGGCGCGGGACGGGCACGGTGGGTGGATCACCCAGGGTGATGACATGTCAGGGAACTGCTTCACGGTGCCGCAACTGCCGTACAAGCCGTGACCGTACGCCTGGACGGGCGTCCGTTCGGGTCGGTTCCCGATCTCCGCTACCGATGTCGTATCTCTTCCGGAACAAGTTGGTGATAGAGACCAACCCTGGACCGGGAGAGCCGGTCTTACCACTTGGTAGGCGGACGACGGGGACGTCCGCGGGGAACCATGAGATACGGGGACGGATGCACATCTCATTCCTGATCCACAACGCGTACGGCATCGGCGGCACCATCCGTACGACGTACAACCTCGCGCGCACGCTCGGGGAACAGCACGATGTGGAGATCGTCTCGGTCTTCCGCCACCGCGAGCGGCCCGTCTTCGACCCCGGCGCGCACGTGCGGCTGAGCCATCTCGTCGACCTCCGCAAGGACGGCCCGGAATACGAGGGCGACTGCCCCGAACACCGGCGCCCGGCACGGGTGTTCCCGGAGGCCGAGGGGCGCTACGGGCAGTACAGCGAACTGACCGACGCGCGCATCGCCCGCCATCTGCGCACCGTGGACGCCGATGTGCTGGTCGGCACCCGGCCCGGGCTGAACGCGCACATCGCCCGGCAGGCCCGGCGCGGACCGGTGCGCGTGGGCCAGGAGCATCTGACGCTCGACAGCCACTCGCCCGAACTGCGCAAGGAGCTGCGCGGCCTCTACCCACGGCTCGACGCCGTGACCACCGTCACCGAGGCGGACGCCGCCGCCTACCGCGGTGGCCTGCGGCTGCCCGGCGTACGCGTCGAGGCCGTCCCCAACAGCGTGCCCGCGCCGGCTGTCGAGCCCGCCGACGGCACCGGCAAGTGGGTCGTGGCGGCCGGTCGCCTGGCCAGGGTCAAGCGGTACGACGTACTCATCCGGGCCTTCGCCACCGTGGCCGAGAAGCGCCCCGACTGGCGGTTGCGGATCTACGGCGGCGGCGCCGAGAAGGACAAGCTGCGCCGCCTGATCGACCAACTCGGCCTCTACAACCACGTGTTCCTGATGGGCCCGGCCAACCCCATAGAGCCGGAGTGGGCCAAGGGCTCCATCGCGGCCGTCACCTCCAGCCTGGAGTCCTTCGGCATGACGATCGTCGAGGCCATGCGCTGCGGCCTCCCCGTGGTCTCCACCGACTGCCCGCACGGCCCCGGCGAGATCATCGAGAACGGCGTGGACGGCCGGCTGGTCCCGCCGCGCAAACCGGACGCGGTGGCCGCGGCCCTGCTGGAGCTGATCGAGGACGACGCGCTGCGGCTGCGGATGGGCCGCACCGCCCTGGAGCGCGCCGCCCGCTTCGACCCCACCCACGTCGCCGGGCGCTACGAGTCCCTCTTCGCCGACCTGGTCGCCCAGGGTGGCCGGGGCAGCGCCCGCGCCCGGCTGCGCGGCTCCCTGCACCGCACCAGAGGCACGCTGCTCGGCGGTGCGTACGCCGTCCGGGACGCCGGGCGCACCGCGCTGGGCAGAGGGAGCACGGCATGACGACCTCCGCCGAACCGACCCCGGCACCTCCCGCACGGACTCCCGCACCCCCCGCACCGACATCCCCGACACCGAAGGAGAAGCCCGCCGTGTCCCTCGCTCCCCTCGCTTCCGGCAGGGGGAACCCCAGCGCCGACTGCATCGCGGACTCCGCGGGCGGTCTCACCTTCGACCTGGTCGACTGCGGCCCGTCCGGCTCCAACCCGGACAGCTGGGACGCCGCGCTCGTCCTGCGGCGCCGCGGCGGGGAGACGGCGGCCGACGAGGTGCGGCTGCCGCTNNCGGCGGCGAGGGCGAGGAGCAGCGGCTCGTACCCGGCGTGCTCGACCTGCGCTCGCTCGTGGACCGCCGCCCGGACCCGGACCGCCCCTCGGTCGTCGCCCGCATCCCGTACGCCACCAAGCACGGCAACCTCTCGGTGCGCGGCTGGGCGCGCGCCCCGCACGCCGAGGCGGGCGAAATCCGGCTCGCGGACGGGGTGGTGACGGTCCAGGGGCGGCTGTACGGGGT
>NZ_LIQY01000547.1:0-1175 GCF_001418495.1 Streptomyces pathocidini
TCGAACTCGCCGCGCGGGTTCTCCAGGGAGCCCAGCGAGACGATCTCCCGTTTGAACAGCCCGGACAGGGTCCATTCGGCGAGGACCCTGGCCTTGCGGTTGAAGGTGGGCACCCGGCTGAGGTGGTAGGCGCGGTGCATGAACCAGGCCGGGTAGCCCTTCAACTTCCGCCCGTACACGTGGGCCACGCCCTTGTGGAGGCCGAGGGAGGCGACGGAGCCGACGTAGGCGTGCTCGTAGTCCTTCACCGGCTCGCCGCGCAGCGAGGCGGCGATGTTCTCGGCGAGCACCTTGGCCTGGCGGACCGCGTGCTGGGCGTTGGGGGCGCACTCCGTGCCAGGCTTCTTGGCCGTGCGGTCCGGGATGGCCGCGGCGTCCCCGGCTGCCCAGGCGTGCTCGACGCCCTCGACGCGGAGGGCGGCCGTACAGACCAGGCGGCCGCGCTCATTGAGCGGCAGGTCGGTCGCGGCGAGGACGGGGTTGGGTTTGACTCCGGCGGTCCAGACGAGGGTGCGGGTCGGAAAGCGGGAGCCGTCGCTGAGCACGGCGACCCGGTCCTCGCAGCTGTCGAGCCGGGTTTCCAGGCGTACGTCGATGTTGCGGTTGCGCAGTTCGCGGACCGCGTACCGGCCCATGTCCTCGCCGACCTCGGGGAGGATCCGGCCGGTGGCCTCGACGAGGATCCACTTCATGTCCTCGGGCGAGAGGTTGTGGTAATAGCGCGCGGCGTAGCGGGCCATGTCCTCGAGTTCGGCGAGCGCCTCCACGCCCGCGTAGCCGCCGCCGACGAAGACGAAGGTCAGGGCCGCGTCGCGGACGGCGGGGTCGCGGGTGGAGGAGGCGATGTCGAGCTGCTCCAGGACGTGGTTGCGCAGTCCGATGGCCTCCTCGACGGTCTTGAAGCCGATGCCGTATTCGGCCAGGCCCGGGACGGGGAGGGTGCGGGAGACGGAGCCGGGGGCCAGGACCAGTTCGTCGTACTCGACCTCGACCGCGCCCGTGCCCTCCTCCTCGGTGGCGAGGGTCCTGATCGTCGCGGTGCGCTTGGCGTGGTCGATGGCGGTGGCCTCGCCGATGACGACCTGGCAGCGGTCGAGGACGCGGCGCAGCGGTACGACCACGTGGCGCGGGGAGATCGAGCCGGCCGCGGCCTCCGGGAGGAAGGGCTGGTACGT
>NZ_LIQY01000547.1:1272-1412 GCF_001418495.1 Streptomyces pathocidini
CGTTTGTCCACAGGCTCGACGAAATGTGTGACTGGAGGGTTCGAGGGGCGCGCGGCGGGCGACGCGTGCGCGGGTAGGCCAAGGGCGCAGGTCAGATGGGGTTTCGCGGGCGCGCGGGAGATACGGGGGCAGTGGCGGGT
>NZ_LIQY01000548.1 GCF_001418495.1 Streptomyces pathocidini
CCCGTTGACACGCCTCCCGCCCGCTCCGGATACTGACTCGCGATTCAGTTGAAGGAGACCTCGAACATGCCGAACGCCCGGCCGCCGCTCCTCTCCACCACCTGGACCGACGACCTCACGGGCCGCCGCGGCTATCTCGTCGTCGACCGGCTCGTACGCGGTGTGTGCAGCGGCGGGCTGCGGATGCGCGCGGGCTGCGCGCTCGACGAGGTCGCCGGGCTCGCGCGCGGCATGACGCGGAAAGAGGCCCTCCACTACGACCCCGATCCGGCCTCCGGCACCTCACCCGCCCGGTACGTCCCGCTCGGCGGCGCCAAGGGCGGTATCGACTGCGACCCGCGGGACCCGGAGGCGTACGGCGTGCTGGTGCGCTATCTGCGCGCCATGCGCCCGTACATCGAGCGGTTCTGGACGACGGGCGAGGACCTCGGCCTGACCCAGGACCTGGTGGACCGGGCCGCCGCGGAGGCGGGTCTGGTCTCCTCGATCCAGGCCGTGTACCCGCTGCTGGACGACGAACGGGCCGCGCGCCGGCGCCTGGCCGACGCGTTCGCGGTCGAGGTGACGGGGATCGGCCTGGACGAGCTGGTCGGCGGCTGCGGGGTCGCCGAGGCGGCCCTCGCGGCGCTGGACCGGGCGGGCGTCCCGTACGAGGGCACGCGGGTCGCCGTGCAGGGCTTCGGCACGATGGGCGGGGCCACCGCCCGCTTCCTGGCCCGTGCGGGCCTGCGCGTCGTGGCCGTCGCCGACGTCAAGGGCACGATCGCCAACCCGGACGGGCTCGACGTCGAGGCGCTGCTCGCCGCCCGCGACTCCTTCGGCACGGTCGAGCGCACCGCGCTCCGCCCCGAGGACACCGAACTCCCGGGCTCGGCCTGGCTGGAGGCGGACGCGGAGGTGCTGGTCCCGGCCGCCGTCTCGTACGCGATCGATGCCGCCAACCAGCGGGCTGTCACCGCGCGTTGGGTGGTCGAGGCCGCCAACATGCCGGTCCTGCCGGAGGCGGAGGAGCTGCTCGCGGCGCGCGGGGTGACCGTGCTGCCGGACGTGGTGGTCAACTCCGGTACGAACGCCTGGTGGTGGTGGACGCTCTTCGGCGACATCGGCCCTGACGCGGACGAGGCCTTCGCGCATGTGCGGGGTTCGATGCGGGCGCTGATCGACCGGGTGCTGGCCCGCGCCGAGGCCGACGCGGTGCCGCCCCGCGCGGCGGCCCACGCGATCGCCGAGGAGCGGAGCGCCTTGATCGCGGAGCGGTTCGGGCAGTACCAGGCCCCACCCACGATTCCCTAACGGGCTCGAGCAACCAAGCCCGTTACACAATGAGCGGTTCGAGCAGCGCCAGAGTCCACTCACGATCGGGTCGTGCACTGCCCTCGGTGCAGTTTCACCGAGGGCGCCGGCGACCCCGGACCCGACGGGCCTTTGCCGGCTGGGCCGACCGGCTCGACGAACTCCCGAGCCGAGGCAACCGGGGTCGGAACCGCTGCAGCCTGCTGCCGGGCTTCGGGGATCGGTCGGGCCTTACGCCGTACGGGGACGGGCCAATGGGGCCAGCGCATAAGGGAGTTCGACCCAGACCGTGTGGCCGGGGCCCTCCGGTGCCGACGCTGTGCCCCAGGCGTGGGACAGGGCCTCGACCAGGAGGAGCCCGCGGCCGCCCTCGCCGTCGGTGACCCGCAGACGCAACAGCGCGCCGGACAGCCGCAGTTCGCAGGCGATCGACTCGCTGTCGGTGTGGCAGACCGCGTTGGTCACCAGCTCCGAGACCACCAGCTCCGTGTTGTCGCGAGTCTCCCCGTCCGCCCCCCACTCGCTCAGCAGCGCGAGCACACGCCGTCGCGCCTCGGCGGCCGAGGTGCGCAGCGCGGGCAGCCGGAACACGGTG
>NZ_LIQY01000549.1 GCF_001418495.1 Streptomyces pathocidini
AGCCAGGGGCGGGTGGTGAGCATGGCCGCGTGGGTCAGTGCGGGTTGCGCCAGGTCCTTGCGCTGCCACAGGTGATGCAGCAGCTCCTGCTCGCGCGCGGCGAAGTCCGCCCCCGCCGCGCCCTTGTACGCCCGCCCCCGCAGGAACGCCAGCGCCGTGGCGAAGCCGGTGTACTCCGCGACCGCCCTCGCCGCTTCCTTCCCGTGCAGCCGCCGCGCGGCATCCCGCGCGAGCGCCCGCGCGCGCATGGACGACAGCGCGTGCGGTTCGGACGGCAGGAGCCAGCCCGCCGCCACGTACGCCGGCAGATGCGTCTGTACGGTCTTGAGTTCGTTGCCGCGCGACCAGATCACCAGCCAGGTCAGCAGCCCGAAGACGGGCACCATGAACATGCCGTACACGGCGATGAAGCTGAGCCCGCCCAGGCTGGCCGAGCCGTTCCAGACGGCGTGCAGCACCATCGCCGTCACCAGGCCCGTGACCGGGACGAGTACGCGCCGCACCCGCCGCCGTGGCGCCGTCAGGGCGGCGATGCCGAAGCCGATGCCGGTCAGCGCGGTGAAGAGCGGATGGGCGAACGGCGACATCACGATGCGGATGAAGAAGGTCGCCGCGGTGATGGACTGGAAGCCGGAGGCCCCCATGGCCTGGTCCTCCCCGAAGGCGTTGCCCAGGTAGAGGATGTTCTCGGTGAAGGCGAAGCCCGTGGCGGTGATTCCGGCTATGACGACGCCGTCGACGATCCCGTCGAAGTCGCGGCGGCGGAAGACGAACAGCAGCAGGAGGGCCGCGCCCTTGGCGCTCTCCTCGACGATCGGGGCCACGAACGTGGCGCCCCACGCCTCGGCCTGGGCCGAGGAGTCCGATGAGGCCGAGGTCTCGACGCGAGTGGCGATCCACTCGGTGGCGAACCCGTTCGCGATGATCGCCACGAGCGTCGCGGCGCACGCGCCCCAGGCGAAGGCGAAGACCAGGTTCCGCCATGGCTCCGGCTCGACCCGGTCGAGCCAGCGGAAGGCGGCCACCATCAGGGGGACGGGCAGTACGGCCAGGCCGAGCCCGACCAGGAAGCCCTCGGTTCCGGTCTGCTCGCGCACCAGGGCCAGGATGACCAGGCCCGAGAGCACGAGCAGGGTTATCAGCGTGCCGGCGCGCAGCGCCCGGCTGTGCCAGATCCCCCGGCTTGGGCGGTAGCGCCAGTGCGCCCGCGCCGGTACGGCTTCGAACCGCGGCTGCGGCTCGAAGACCGGTACGGGCGGGTGGTGCGGGCGCGGCGGAAACGGGGACGGGTGCACCTGTCGACCCTAACCAGGGCCGGGGTTGCGCGCGATGGCGTATCACCGTTGCCGGGCGGTGCCCAGCAGCGCTGCTCTCGGCGGTGCCCCCAGCCCTGCTCTCAGTGGTGCCCTCGCGCTGCTCTCAGCGGCGGACGAACGTCAGGTCGTGGACGACGTGCCCCTTGCCGAGGCCGGCGCTCTCGAACTTGGTGAGCGGGCGGAACGGGGGGCGTGGCGCGTAGCCGCCGTCCGGCTGGGTGTTCTCCAGGTCGGGGCAGGCGGACAGGACCTCCAGCATCTGCTCCGCGTACGGCTCCCAGTCCGTGGCACAGTGCAGGAGTGCGCCGGGCCGCAGTCGGGTCACGGCCAGTTCGATGAACTCGGGCTGGATCAGGCGACGCTTGTGGTGGCGCTTCTTCGGCCAGGGATCGGGAAAGAAGACGCGCAGCCCGGCGAGGGCGGCGGGCTCGATCATCTCGCGGAGCAGGATGATCGCGTCGCCGTTGGCGACCCGGACATTGGTCAGCCCGTTGCGCTCGGCGAGGGCGAGCAGGTTGCCCTGGCCGGGGGTGTGGACGTCGGCGGCGAGGATGCCGGTGCCGGGGTCGGCGGCGGCCATCCGGGCGGTGGCCTCGCCCATGCCGAAGCCGATCTCCAGGATGACGGGGAGGCCGTCGAAGAGCTGGTCGAGGTCGAGCCGCGACGCCCCGTCGATGTCCAGACCCCAGGTGGGCCAGAGGCGGCGCAGGGCCTCGCCCTGCCCGACCGTCACGCGCCCGCGCCGGGGGCGGAAGCTGCGGATCCTTCGCTCGTGGTGGGAGCCGGCCGGGTCGGCGGCGGGGCCC
>NZ_LIQY01000055.1 GCF_001418495.1 Streptomyces pathocidini
GCGAGGGGGGCGGGGGGCGGGGGGCGGGGCGGGGAGGGGGGCGAGGGGGCCGGGGCGGTCAACCAGGAGCACCCGGCGGCGGGCCCCCGTGGAACCGGGGTGCGGGGGGCGGGGCTGGCCTGATTGCTGCATGGGTCCTCCGGGAGGGAAGTCGGGGCGCCGCTCCCCGCCGCTGGACGGCGCCCCGCCGGTCAGTAACGCCACGGCGGTACGGTCCCCAGCCGGGCGACGTCGTCGCTGTATCCGGCGGCCGTGGTCGAGCAGCCGCCGCAGACGCGCGGCCCCTGCTCGCGGAAGAAGTCCGCGTGGCTGCGGAAGACCGGGGTGTCCAGGTGCACGACCCCGCCCTCGCGCAGCGGCGCCCCGCCCAACTCCTCGCCCTCGCGGTGCGGCAGGCAGCTGCACGCGTACATCCGCCCGTACTTGCCGTCGATGTAGATCACGTCGTCCACGACGTGGCACAGCGGCTCGCTCGCCCGGGGCGTGACCGAGTCGGCGAAGTACCGCTCCTGTTCGAGCGGGGTGTCGCCGTAGAACCGCTTGCCCAGCGGTACGAGCACCCGCCGCGGGTCGGCCTCGTAGAGCGGGTCGCAGACAGCGCGTACGTGCTCGGGGTCGGGGTAGCGGACGGTGCGCTCCAGCTTGAGCGCGGACAGCTCCCACTGCCGCACGCCCGCCTCGGTGAGCACCTTCTGCAGCTGCGGCATCTCGGGGTAATTGTGCGGCCCCACCACGGTGTTGACCCGGGGCAGCACGCCGAGCCCGGCGGCGGCCCGCAGGCCGCGCAGCCCGTTGTCGAACATGCCGGGCGAGCGGCGGTAGACGTCGTGGGTCTCGGCCGAGCCGCCGTCCAGGCTGACGATGACCTGGGCGAGCCCCGCGCGGGCCAGCTCCTCGATCCGCCGCGGCAGCATCATGCCGTTGGTGATGATCGACATCTTCATGCCGGCCTCGGTGCCCATCCGCACCAGCTCCACCACGTCCCGGTGCATCAGCGGCTCACCGCCGGTGAACCGGACGTAGCCGACCCCCGACTCCCTTGCGCGGGGCAGCAGTTCGCCGAAGTCCTCGACCGAGAAGCGGAAGGTGTCGCGGGAGAGCGCGAACTCGCACATGAAGCAGTCCGCGTTGCAGGCCTCCAGGACCCTGATGAACAGATAGCGCTGCCGTGGGCTGTCGGTGCTCATAGCGGAGTCCGTTCCAGACGGGGCTGGTGCAGAAGGGTCAGTACGTGCCCGGCGACCTGGGCCGCCCCGCCGGTGCCGACCGCGTCGGTGAGGCCGGTCCAGCCGGCGCCGCGCGCGGCATGCCCCAGCGCGCCCAGCACCGCCCGGGACAGCGCGGGCCGCACGCGCGCGGGCTGTGCGGCGGCCTTGGCGATGGACTCGTAGATCCCGCGCAGGGTCGCGTCCTCACCCGCGGACCGGTCCGCCAGCACGCTCTCCTCGGAGAGGACCTCCGCCGGCCAGGGGACGCGGACGGCGGCCCCGACGGCGTGGGCGTGGAAGCGGGCGTTGAAGATCTGGCTCAGGTTCTGCGGGGGCAGGCAGACGGCGGGGACGGCGAGGGCGCCGGCCTCCAGCAGGGTCGTGAGCCCGGGCGAGGTGAGCAGCACGTCGCAGTCGGCGAGCCGGTCGAGGAACGCCCGGTGGGGCAGCGGCCCCGCCGTGACGCGCAGCCCGCTCTCCGGCCCGGGCAGCAGCTCGCGTACGAGCCCACTCGGCAGGTTGCCCGCCACGTGCACCTCGCGGGCCCCGGACGCCTCCAGGGCGGCCAGCGCGGCCGGGACGACGACGCGCGGGTAGCGGGTCCAGTCCGCCAGGTGCGGCGAGCCGAGGCCGCCCAGGTTCAGCAGCGCCCGCCGGAAGGGGCCGCCGCGCCCGGCCCTGGGGTGTGCCGTGGTGGCGCCCGCGACCACGGCCTCGACCCAGCGCAGCCGGTGGACCGAGGCCAGCAGGCCCCGGCACTCGGGCGGGAGGCCGACACAGCGCTGGGCGCAGTAGACGGAGGTCTCCAGCGGGAGGGCGGACCGGTCCCCCTCGGTCCACAGGAACGGCAGGCTGTCGACGAACACGGTCGGCACCCCGGCGCTCTCCAGCGCCATGGCCGCGGGCCCCTCCAGGACGACGAGCCCGGCCGAGACCCGCTCGGCCCGTACGACCTCCGCGACCGCCCGGTGGTCGCCGGGCGGTACGTCGTACCACCGGTCGATGCCGTGCTCGGTGAGCAGGGGCCGCCCCAGGGAGGAGGCCAGCCCCACGAACCGGGGCGGCTTCGGCGCGCGCTCACGCAGCGCCGCGATCACCGCGCTCAACTTGCCGGAGCTCCCCCAGCCGAACTCGGCGCCCGCTACGGCGACCGTCGGCCTGCCCCACCCGGATGAACCGGATAACTCGGATAACTCGCCTGAGTCGGTCGAATCCTCGGTCATGGTGCGCCCGAACCCCCCGATTCGAAATGAGAGGGAATGCATGGAATGCCCGCGTTTCAGCGGGTCCAGTCCATGCTCCACGAGGCCCTGAGAAGGGCGCAAGGCCGGACACGGGCGCGAATGAGCCAATGTGCTGCACTTGCGACCCCCCTGCAACAAGCCATGGGGCCGCCGCACGGCGCGACAAAGAGAACGCAGGGAAGAGAAAGGACCGACGGCCCGAAAGAACCCGGAAGAAGACCCGGGAAGAAGACCCTCGGAAGAGAAGGACGGGGGGAGCGGCATCGGGGGGACAAGCCGCTCCCCCCGATGGAGATCGGGACCCTCAAGTCCGGCCGCCAAGGGGGAAGCTCGCGGCCAGGACCCCGCAGTGAGGTCCCCTCCCGCGCCCCGGATTCCTGCCAGATCCGCGGGGCGCTCTTCCATGGTGCGCGCCGCGGGAGCCCGCGAGGCCCGGCAAAGGACCCAACTCTCCGGGCCTTTGGTCCATAAACACCATGTCAGGACGCATCGGGCCGGTGGATCCCGGAGCGATCCGGGACTCGTCGTATCGACACTTTGTATGGATAGACTCACGCGACCCGTACGGATGGAAAGCAGCCGGGACACTGCGGCACGGGAGGCGGCACGGGAATGGCGCAGACGAAGAAAATCGCGCTCTACATGGTCATCGTCTTCGTGCTGTACACGATCATCACCTCCCCGGCCCGGGCCGCCGACCTGGTCCAGGTAGGGTTCGAGGGCATATCCAGCGCCGCGCAGGGTGTCGGCGAGTTCATGACCCAGCTGGTCAACTGACCGCCCCGGCGCCGCACGAGCGCCGCCCCCGTACGAGCACCGGACCCGTACGAGCACCGGACCCCCACCCCGTACGAGCGCCCGCCGCACCGAGGAGCCCCCGCATGATCCGCCACCTGGTCCTGTTCAAGCTCAACGAGGGCGTCGAGCGTGACGAGCCGCGCGTGGCCGCCGGGGCCGAGGCCTTCGAGAAGCTCGGCTCGCTGGTCCCCGAGGTGGAGTTCTGGGAGTGCGGTTGGAACGTGTCGGACCGGCCGATCGCCTATGACTTCGCGATCAATTCGGCGGTCGCGGACCAGGACGCACTACAGCGGTATCTGGCCCACCCCGCGCACCAGGCGGGCGTCGCGCAGTGGCGCGAATTCTCCACCTGGGTGATCGCCGACTACCCCTTCTGACCCGTACGGGAAGCAGGCCCCACGCCCCATGGCGTCGGGGCCTTTTCTCGCGCCTCCGGACTGCGGGAACTCCCCCGGAAGAGCCCCGACTTGCCGCCAACACGGCGATATCCGGTGCTTGCACACAGTGCACATGTCTTGTGATGCTATGACCGCTTTTGCCGGACAAGTGGACCGAGAGACCTGAAGGGGTGGCATGACCGCGTCGGCCCGTACCGCGTCCGAAGCCCCGCTGCCCCAGGGCGACGACGCGGGCGAGACGGGCGACGAGACCACCCCCGAATCCCCCCACGGACCGACACCCCGCGAACCGGCAGGCCCCCGCGAACCCACCGCGCGCGAGCGCCGGGGCGCCGACACCCGCGCGCTCACCCAGATCCTCTTCAAGGAGCTGTCCTCGCTCGACTCCGGCACCCCGGAGCACACGCGCGTACGGGCGGCGCTGATCGAGGCGAACCTGCCGCTCGTACGCTACGCGGCGGCCCGCTTCCGCAGCCGCAACGAGCCCATGGAAGACGTGGTCCAGGTCGGCACGATCGGGCTCATCAACGCGATCGACCGGTTCGACCCCGAACGCGGCGTGCAGTTCCCGACGTTCGCGATGCCGACCGTCGTCGGCGAGATCAAACGTTACTTCAGGGACAACGTGCGCACCGTCCACGTCCCCCGCCGCCTCCACGAGCTGTGGGTCCAGGTCAACGGCGCCACCGAGGATCTGACGGTCCAGCACGGCCGGACGCCGACCACCGCCGAGATCGCCGAGCGGCTGAAGATCGCCGAAGAGGACGTGCTCGCCTGCATCGAGGCGGGCCGCTCGTACCACGCCACCTCGCTGGAGGCGGCCCAGGAGGGCGACGGGCTGCCGGGGCTGCTCGACCGGCTCGGCTACGAGGACCCGGCGCTGGCCGGTGTCGAACACCGGGATCTCGTACGGCACCTGCTCGTCCAGCTGCCCGAGCGCGAGCAGCGGATCCTACTGCTCCGCTACTACAGCAATCTGACGCAGTCCCAGATCAGCGCGGAGCTGGGGGTCTCTCAGATGCATGTCTCCCGGCTGCTGTCGAGGAGCTTCGCGCGACTGAGATCCGCAAATCGGATCGAGACGTAACCGGACAGAGCGACCAGAGACCCGCGTTTCCAGCGCAGATATGTCGACTTGGCGCTACAGCGTGTTGCCGACATGTGACATTCTGCGGGAAGCGCGTTTGCTGTGGCCCCGCCGCCGGTATTCAGGTGGAGGCTGCGTTGCTCGCCGGGCGGAAGCCCGGACGACCAGTACAGCTGCGACCCGTCCGCGACCTCAAGGGGGTGGCATGTCCGTAGAACTGGGCAGCTCGAAGGTGCTCACCAACGACGCACCCGACGCGACGCTCGACAACTGCGACGCCATCAACACCCGCACCCTCTCCCGCTCCCTGTTCCTGCGGCTCGCCACGCTCGACGCGGACAGCCCGGAACGGGGTTACGTACGTGACACCCTCATCGAACTCAACCTCCCGCTCGTGCGCTACGCGGCGGCCCGCTTCCGCAGCCGCAACGAGCCCATGGAGGACATCGTCCAGGTCGGCACGATCGGCCTGATCAAGGCGATCGACCGGTTCGACTGCGAACGCGGCGTGGAGTTCCCGACGTTCGCGATGCCGACCGTCGTCGGCGAGATCAAGCGCTTCTTCCGGGACACGAGTTGGTCCGTGCGGGTCCCCCGCCGCCTCCAGGAGCTGCGGCTGGCCCTTACCAAGGCCAGCGACGAACTGTCCCAGCAGCTCGACCGCTCGCCGACCGTGCCCGAACTCGCCGCCTGCCTGGGCGTGTCCGAGGAGGACGTGGTCGACGGCCTTGCGGTCGGCAACGCGTACACCGCCAGCTCACTGGACTCGCCCTCCCCCGAGGACGACGGCGGCGAGGGCTCCCTGGCGGACCGGCTGGGGTACGAGGACTCGGCGCTGGAGGGCGTCGAGTACCGCGAGTCGCTCAAGCCCCTGCTGGCCAAACTCCCCCCCAGGGAACGCCAGATCATCATGCTCCGCTTCTTCGCCAACATGACGCAGTCTCAGATCGGCGAGGAGGTCGGCATCTCGCAGATGCACGTCTCCCGCCTGCTGACGCGAACACTGGCACAGCTACGGGAGGGCCTGATCTCGGACTGAGCCGCCGACGGCGGACCTGCGATCGGCCATGGCGGACTTACGGTCGGCCGTGGCGGTCCTGTGGCAGGCACGGCGGTCGGCGGGCAGTCCCGCCGACACGTGCCTGCGGCAGTCCTGTGGCAAACCCCGGCAGGCGGCGCGGGTGGGGTTCCCAGCTGACGATCCGTCAGCCAGACTGTGTCCCATGCAGTCCACCCGTGGAGGCATGCGCCTCACCAGCCGCCGAGGAG
>NZ_LIQY01000550.1 GCF_001418495.1 Streptomyces pathocidini
GCCTCCGCAACCCCGGTCTACTCCACCGCCCGCTCCCCCGGCTGAGCTGCGCCGACGGTCAGCCGGTCGCCCTCCGGGCCGAGGTCCACACGGACCGTGTCGCCGTCCTGGACGCCGCCCGCCAGGATCGCCCGGGCCAGCTGGTCGCCGATCGCCGTCTGCACGAGGCGGCGCAGCGGCCGGGCACCGTACGAGAGGTCGGGTCCGGGCTGCCCCCCGGCCGCCTCGCTTACGGGCTCGCCCCCCGGCCCTTGCGGGCTGGGCGGTGCCCCCAGCCGCGACAGCCACTCCAGGGCCGCGTCGGTGATGTCCAGCGTGAGGCGGCGGTCGGCCAGCCGGCGCTGGAGGTGGTCGATCTGGAGCTGGGCGATCCGCTTGAGCTGATCGGTGCCCAGCGGGTGGAAGACCACGAGGTCGTCCAGGCGGTTGAGGAACTCGGGGCGGAAGGAGGCTCGTACGGTCTCCAGGACCTTCTCCCGCTTGGCGTCCTCGCTCAGCGCCGGGTCCATGAGGTAGGCGGAGCCGAGGTTGGAGGTGAGGATGAGGATGGTGTTGCGGAAGTCGACCGTCCGGCCCTGACCGTCGGTCAGCCGCCCGTCGTCCAGCACCTGCAGCAGGATGTCGAAGACCTCGTGGTGCGCCTTCTCGACCTCGTCCAGCAGCACGACGCTGTACGGGCGGCGGCGCACGGCCTCGGTCAGCTGGCCGCCCTCCTCGTAGCCGACGTAGCCGGGCGGGGCGCCGACCAGGCGGGCGACCGAGTGCTTCTCGCCGTACTCGCTCATGTCAATGCGGACCATGGCCCGCTCGTCGTCGAAGAGGAAGTCGGCCAGCGCCTTGGCCAGTTCGGTCTTGCCGACGCCGGTCGGGCCAAGGAAGAGGAACGAGCCGGTGGGGCGGTCCGGGTCGGCGACGCCCGCGCGGGTGCGGCGCACCGCGTCCGACACGGCCCGTACGGCCTCGGCCTGGCCGATCAGCCGCTTGCCGATCTCGTCCTCCATGCGCAGCAGCTTCTCGGTCTCGCCCGCGAGCAGGCGGCCGGCCGGGATGCCGGTCCAGGCGGCGACCACGTCGGCGATGTCGTCGGGTCCGACCTCCTCGCCGACCATGCCCTCCAGGGCCTTCTGCTCGGCGATGGCCTCGTCCAGCTGCTTGCGGGTCTGCGGGATGACCTCGGAGCGCAGCCGGCCCGGGGTGACCCAGTCGCCGGTCTCGGGGGCCTTGCGCTCGGCGAGTTCGAGCTCGGTCTCCAGCTCGTCCAGCCGCTTCTTCAGGTCGCCGACCCGGTTGTGGATCTCCTTCTCGGCGTTCCAGCGGGCGCGCAGCCCGCGCAGCTCCTCCTCCTTCTCGGCGCGGTCCCTGCGCAGCCGGTCCAGCCGCTCGCGCGCGTCGGGGGACAGGTCCTTCTCGCGGTCCTGCTTCTTGAGGAACTTGCGCTCCTGCTCCCCGGCCTGGGCCGCCAGCAGCGACTCCTCCTCCATCATCAACCGGTCGACGGCGCGCTGGAGTTCGTCGATCTCCACCGGCGAGGAGTCGATCTCCATCTGGAGGCGGGAGGCGGCCTCGTCGACCAGGTCGATGGCCTTGTCCGGCAGGAAGCGGGAGGTGATGTAGCGGTCGGAGAGGGTGGCGGCGGCCACGAGCGCGGAGTCGGCGATCTGCACGCCGTGGTGCGCCTCGTACCGCCCCTTCAGCCCGCGCAGGATCGCGATCGAGTCCTCCACCGAGGGCTCGGAGACCAGCACCTGCTGGAAGCGCCGCTCCAGCGCCGGGTCCTTCTCGATCCGCTCGCGGTACTCGTCCAGCGTGGTCGCACCGACCATCCGCAGCTCGCCGCGGGCCAGCATCGGCTTGAGCATGTTGCCCGCGTCCATCGCCGAGTCCCCGCCGGCGCCCGCGCCGACCACCGTGTGCAGTTCGTCGATGAACGTGATGATCTGGCCGTCGCTGTCCTTGATCTCGGCCAGCACGGTCTTCAGCCGCTCCTCGAACTCGCCGCGGTACTTCGCCCCGGCGACCATCGCGCCGAGGTCCAGCGCCACCAGCCGCTTGTTCTTCAGCGACTCCGGCACATCGCCCTTCACCATGCGCTGGGCGAGCCCCTCGACGACGGCCGTCTTGCCGACGCCCGGCTCGCCGATCAGCACCGGGTTGTTCTTCGTACGCCGCGACAGCACCTGGACGACCCGGCGGATCTCCTGGTCCCGCCCGATCACCGGGTCGAGCCTGCCGGTCCTGGCCAGGGCCGTGAAGTCGGTGCCGAACTTCTCCAGGGCCTTGTACGTGCCCTCCGGATCGGGCGTGGTCACGCGTCGTCCTCCGCGGATCTTCTCGAAGGCGTCGAGCAGCTTCCGCGCGCCCGCGCCCTGTTGGTCGAGGAGTGTGCCGGCGTCGCCGCCCTTCGCGGCGACGCCGATGAGCAGGTGCTCGGTCGAGATGTAGTCGTCGCCCAGCTCCTTGGCGCGCTGCGCGGCGTCCGCGATGACGGCGAGCAGGGCGCGGTCCGGGTCGGGTGCGGCGACGGTGGAGCCCTGGGCGCTGGGCAGCGAGCCCAGCAGCCGCTCGGCCCCGGACCGTACGGCCGCCATGTCGGCCTCGACGGCGGCCAGCAGGTCCTGGATGTTCTCGTTCTCCCGGCCCTCCAGCAGGGCGAGCAGCAGGTGCACCGGCGTGATGTCGGGGTTTCCCGCCGACACGGCGCGGCTGCTGGCGGCGCTGATGGCTTCCTGGCTCCTGGTGGTCAGCTCGGCGTCCACGGGCGTGCGCTCCTCCTCTGCTGGGCCGTACGGGCCTGCGGGCTGGGTCTGAGCCTGGACCTGGGCCTGGCTTGGGCCTGGGCCGTCTTTCAGGCCGCGGCTGGTGGGCTCGCGGCCGATCCTGCCAGGTTCAACCTGCAGTAAGTTGAGTCTATTCCACTCAAGGTTCCCCGTCGAGGCGGTACGGCCCAAGGTCGAGAGCGGTACCGGCCCGGGGTCGAGGGCGGTACCGACCCGGGACAGCGCCGCGCCCCGGCGGATGCGCCGACGGGGCACAGCATGGCGTACGGGCGGGGACGCCCCCAGAGGCCCCCGGTACGCTCGCGCCCATGACCGCCGCCGACGCCCTTTCCCCCGAATACCTCGCCTTCTGGCGCGAGTACCACCTGTGCACGCTGACCACCCTGCGCCCCGACGGCTCGCCGCACGTCGTCCCGGTCGGCGTCACGTACGACCCCGCGGCGGGGCTGGCGCGCGTGATCACCGACAAGAACAGCGTGAAGGTCCGCAACGTCGAGGCCGCGGGCCCCGGCGGTGCGCGGGTCGCGGTCTGCCAGGTGCACCGGGGGCGCTGGGCGACGCTGGAGGGCCGGGCGGCGGTCCGCACCGAACCCGCCCTGATCGAGGACGCGGTGCGCCGCTACGCCGAGCGGTACGGGCGTACCCCCGGCCCGAACCCCGACCGTGTGCTCATCGAGATCACGGTCGACCGGCCCCTGGGCCGCGGCTGAACCCCCGAGCCGATCGCTAGGTCGTCTCCTCGATGACCTCCAGGTTCATGAACCGCGGCTCGCCGGTGCACAGGCTCCGGAACTCCTCGGCCAGCCGCTGCGTCTCCGGCAGATCGCTGTTGAGCATCGCCCCCTCGTACGACGGGAACTCGACGATGTCGACGTAGTGGGTCGGGTTGTCGCGGTCCTTGGTGTGGACGTCGCGCGTCACGGTCCGCTTGCCCTCCGTGGTCTGAAGCCACTGCTCGAAGAGCCGCTCCATCTCGTCCTCGCGCGTCGTCTCGTACTCGATGACCTGCACGAACGTCATGTGCTTCACCTCCTGTACGGCACTTCCATCCTGCGGCCGCGGACGGGTCCCGGGCCAGGGCCGCCCGGCCCAAGGCACGGCCGCTGTGCCCAATCGCCTGACGCGGCGGCCGCAGGTGAACACACTGGGGGCATGACCGAGCACCCTGAGCAACCACCGGACCACCTCGCGATGCGGCCAGGCCGCTGGGACGACCCCGTCTCCCAGGTGATCGAGGCGGACGCGGTCACCTCGGCCGAGCGCTATCCCGAGGTCGTGGCCAGGGGCCCGCTCTTCGGCTTCGCCGAGCAGCGGCCGGAGGACGGCCCGCGGTGGCGGCTGCTGAGCGACCTGGACGCCGGCTACCCGCAGGACGCCCGGGACGAGTTGAACTCCCACCTGTGGTTCAAGGCCAAGGACGGGACCAACGACCCGCGCGAGCGCCGCGCCCTGCTGGACGCCGTGGCCGTCCTGGAGACCGAACCGGTCGACGAGCTGACGGTGGACGGCACGCGCTACCGCATCGTCCGCGCCGACGAGTTCGCCCGCCGCG
>NZ_LIQY01000551.1:0-588 GCF_001418495.1 Streptomyces pathocidini
GCGGGCGCCGTCGTCGGCCCGGGTCCCGGGCCCGGGGAAGGCGTACCGGGCCGTCGGCTCCCCGCGGGCGGCCGAGGCGGGCCCCGGGAGGAGCGCCGCGACGGCCACCAGACAGGCCGTCAGGACGGCCAGCGTCCAGGGGACCGCCGTGGTACGGGGAGCGGACCGGCTCCTCGTGACGCGGGAGCGGGGGACGGCTTCGGGGACCAAAGGCTCATTCCTTCCCGGTCGTTCAGGTGAGCCCGTCGAGGGCGGTGGTGAGATGCCGGGCGATGACCTCCACGTGGGGTGGGTCGATCATCGACATGTGGTCACCCGGGATGGACACGACCTCCAGATCGGCACAGAACGGCGCCCAGCCCAGGTCGGTGTCGTCCCGCAGATAGCGCGGGTCGATCGCGGTGGTGAGCTCCTGCGCCCGCTGGGCGCGGTAGAGCACCACATGGTCCGGGTACGGCCGCGGGCGGTAGCGCTCGCCGATCCGGGCGTCGATGTACGAGGTGCGCTGGTGCTCCAGCACGCCGGGGCTCATGTCCAGCCCCGCGTCGGCGACTTGGCGCATCAGCGTCTCCAGCTGCTCGCGCTCGT
>NZ_LIQY01000551.1:634-1051 GCF_001418495.1 Streptomyces pathocidini
GAGGATGGTGTCGAGCAGGCCGACATAGCAGGCGTGCTCGCCGCGGTCGCGCAACCGCAGCGCGGCCTCGTAGGCCAGGCAGCCGCCGAAGGACCAGCCGAGGAGCCGGTACGGGCCCTCGGGCTGGATGTCGTGGATCAGCCGGAGGTAGTGCTCGGCCTTGTCCTCCACCGTCTCCAACGCGTCGACCCGGTCGAACCCGTAGACCGGTTGGTCCGCGGGCAGCAGTTCGGTCAGCGGCTGGAAGACGCTGGTGGGGCCGCCGGCCGGGTGGAAGACGAACAGCGGCGGTCGGTCGGTGGGGCGGCTGATCGGGCGCAGGACCCGCAGCGGCGAGCCGGCCTCGGCCCCGCCCTCCAGCATCGGCCGGACGAGATCGGCGACGGCGGCCACCGTGGGGCGCTCCCGGATCTGGGG
>NZ_LIQY01000552.1 GCF_001418495.1 Streptomyces pathocidini
GGGCGCTTCCCTTCGGTGTTTCAGACACTATCAGGCGTTTTCCGTCTTCCTGACCACCATCCGCAGGCAAGCGGAATCGGATCCAGGAAAGGATTCGGGAGGACGACCGATAGTTATTGCCGCCCTCGCCGGGTCGCGGTTGATCGCGTTGCCTGGCGGCGGGCAGGGGTACGACAGTACAGGGTCCGGTCGGTGAGGGGCAAACCGGTTGGGCGGACTCCACCGGGCGGAACCGGTACTTTCCATGACTTACGCTTCTGATCAGCATGCCGCCCAGGACGGACAGGGGCGGCACCTGATCGAAATCCCCACCTCTGGGAGGCTTCCCATGACCACCGTGACGTCCCCGCTCGCCGGGCGTGCCATTGGACTCGCGGCAGTGCCCGATCCCGTCTTCTCGGGGGCCATGGTGGGACCCGGTACCGCGATCGACCCGGTGCGGGAGCCTCATGACGCGGTATCGCCCGTCGACGGCATCGTAGTGTCGCTGCACCCGCACGCGTTCGTCGTAGTGGACCAGGAGGGGCACGGGGTGCTGACGCACCTGGGCATCGACACGGTTCAGCTCAACGGTGAGGGCTTCCAGCTGCTCGTCAACAAGGGCGACACGGTGCAGCGCGGGACTCCCGTGGTGCGGTGGAACCCGGCGGCGGTGGAGGCCGCGGGGAAGTCCGCGGTGTGTCCGGTCGTGGCGCTGGAGGCCACCGCCGAGGCGCTGGGCGAGGTGGCCCAGGACAATGACGTGAAGCCGGGTGACACCCTCTTCACCTGGAAGTGAGCCCCGGCCGCGCTGACGGCGAGGACGACAACCACCACGGCGGGGATCTTCCGCCGCATCGACGGAGACAGTGACATGGAGACAACGCTGCGAGGCGTCGGCGTGAGCCACGGGGTGGCGATCGGCGAGGTTCGGCATATGGGTACGGCGGTGCTGGAGCCGCCGGCGAAGCAGATTCCGACGGACGAGGCGCCGCGCGAACAGGGCAGGGCGCGTCAGGCCGTTGAGGCCGTGTCGGCCGATCTGATCGCGCGGGGCAACCTCGCGGGCGGCGAGGCGCAGGCCGTGCTCGAGGCGCAGGCCATGATGGCGCAGGACCCCGAGCTCATGGCGGACGTCGACCGGCGGATCGCGGTGGGCAGCACGGCCGAGCGGGCGGTGTACGACGCGTTCGCCGCGTACCGGGCGCTGCTCGCGGGGGCCGGGGAGTACCTGGCGGGCCGGGTGGCCGACCTGGACGACGTCCGGAACCGGATCGTCGCGCGGCTGCTGGGTGTGCCGATGCCGGGTGTGCCGGACAGCGACGAGCCGTATGTGCTGATCGCCCGGGATCTGGCGCCGGCGGACACAGCGCTGCTGGACCCGACGCTCGTGCTCGGGTTCGTGACCGAGGAGGGTGGGCCGACCAGCCACAGCGCCATTCTGGCGCGGGCGTTGGGTGTGCCCGCGGTGGTCGCGCTGCCGGGCGCCGGAGAGCTGGCCGAGGGCACCGTGATCGCGGTGGACGGCAGCACGGGTGACATCTTCGTGGAGCCGACGGTCGAGAAGCGGACCCAGCTGGAGACCGCTGCCGCGGAGCGCAAGGCGGCGCTGGCCGCCGCTTCCGGTCCGGGTGCGACCTCGGACGGGCACAAGGTGCCGCTGCTGGCCAACGTCGGCGGGCCCGCCGATGTG
>NZ_LIQY01000553.1 GCF_001418495.1 Streptomyces pathocidini
CTCCGCCCCGCGCCCCTATGAGCCCCGACGTGCCTACGCGGGCGTGCGGGCGGAAGCGGGGCAGGCGCATGGGGAGAGCGGGTCACCGGAGCGTGAGGTGCACGGGCTGGGCGGGGAGTGGCTCTACCTCAAGCTGCACGGTTCCGCGCGGGCACAGGACGACCTGTTGCGCGACCGCGTGCCGGACCTTGTGCGCCTGGCCGCCGAGAAGGGCGCCGACCGGTGGTTCTTCATCCGCTACACCGACGAGGGCGGCCACCACCTGCGGCTGCGCCTGCACGGCCGCCCCGAGGCCCTGTGGGGCGCCGTCGCGCCCGTGGTGGGCGGGCTGCTGGCCGACTGGCAGCGGCAGGGGCTGCTGCGAGGCCACGGCATGGCCCAGTACGACCCGGAGAGCGAGCGCTACGGCGGCCCCGGGGCCCAGAACCTCGCCGAGGAGGTCTTCCGGCACGACAGCGAGGCGGCCGTCGAACTCCTGCGCATCGCCAAGGAATCCGGCAGGGACCCGAGCGCGGAGCCCGGGAAGGGGGCCGCCCAGGAGCCCGGTTACGGCACCGACGAGCTCGCGGTGATCTCCTGCGCCGCGCTCGCCCACGCCTTCGGACCGCCAGCCCCCGGCAACCCCAGGGTCACCGAGGACTGCGGTGACGACGGCGCGGCCGCCTGGCTGTCCATGACCGGTTCGCGCCGCGACCTGCCCGCCGAGTACCGCGCACGGGCCGCCCACTGGCGCCGGACCGTGGACCCGTACGGCGGCTGGCCCGCCCTGGCCGCCGACCCGGTGGGCGCCCGCGTCCTGGCCGCCCTGGCCCCGCGCGACGCCGTCGTGTGCCAACTGGCTGACCACGTACGGAAGTCGGGCTCCACGCCCGAGGGTCGGGTCGTCGGCAGCCTGCTCCACATGGTGTGCAACCGCCTGTTCGGCGGGTCCAGCGCCCGCGAGCTGACCGTGCTGGGCATCGCGCGCGGGGCGGTCCAGGACCAGCGGTCCCGCCGGATCCACCGGGCGCGCACCGCCGCGCCGCACCCGACACCGCGAGGGGGAACCGCGTGAACCGCCCGACCGCACCCGGCAACCAGGCGGCTGCCACCCGCCCGCGTGAGGACGTCGCCCCACGCGCGCGTGCCGGGGCCGACACCGCGGCGGCCACCGCACCCGCCGCCGTACCGACCGCCCGAGAGGCCGTCGCCCTGGTCGCGGCCCGCCTGGCCGACCCGCAGCGGACAGCCGCCGTCGCCTCCCGCGACGACAACCGCGACCCCGTCTACAACGCCCTCATGTGGGGCCCGCTGACCCTCGCCAACGGCCTGCCCGGGACCGCGCTCCTCTACGGCGAGCTGTCCCGCACCGACGAGACCTGGCGCCGAGCGGCACACCAACACCTCGCCGCGGCCGGGCAGATCATGAACACCGCGCCCAGCCGGGGCCTGTTCTCCGGCCCCGCCGCCCTCCTGGCCGCCGCCCAGACTTGTGCCGGGCCCGAAGGGCACTACGGCTCCCTGAGGGGTCGGCTCGCCCGCTGGGTCGCCGACGACCAGACCTCCCGCCTCGCCGCCTTCCGCGCCCGCGCCGAAAGCGGTGGCCGCGGGGTGGACTGGGCCGCGTACGACCTGATCAACGGCCTGTCCGGGACCGCCCGGCTCCTCCTGGACGCCGCGGCCGACCCGGCGGAGACCGGTCCCGAGGTGGTGGCCGCGCTCACCGAGTCCCTCCGCCACCTCGTACGCCTCACCGAGCCCGTCGCGGTGGACGGCCGGACCGTCCCCGGCTGGTGGGTGCCGGCGGAACTCCAGGTCAGCGACCGCGACCGGAGGGCCTATCCGCGCGGCGACTTCAACCTCGGCATGGCGCACGGCATTTCCGGTCCCCTCGCGGTCCTGTGCTCGGCCCTGGAGCGCGGCCGCGAGGTGGCGGGACAGCGCGAGGCGGTCCACCGGATCGCCGACTGGCTGCTCGGCTGGACCCTGCGCGACGCGGCGGGCCCCTACTGGCCCGCCCGCGCCGGCTGGGACGACGAACTGGCCCAGCGGCGGCCCCGGGAGCTCTTCACCCGCACTGCGTGGTGCTACGGCACCCCAGGCGTCGCCGCCGCGCTGCACCGGGCCGGCACCGTGCTCGTCCAGCCGCACTGGCGGGCTGCCGCGGTGCGCGCCCTGCGCGCCGCGCTCGCCCGCGACGAGACCATGTGGGCCATCGAGGGCCCTACCGTCTGCCACGGCTACGCCGGGTTGCTCCGGATCGTCGCGCGCGTGGCCGAGGAGTCCGGAGATCCCGAACTGCTCGCCGGGTGCGACCGGTTGACTGCCAAGGTCCTCGCCTGCGCCGACGAGGAGGCGCCCTTCGGCTTCCGCCACCTGATGCGCTTCCCGGCCGCCGCCCGCTCGCCCGTACCGCACCGGGCCCTCGACGTCGCGGGCCTGCTCGAAGGCGCCGCGGGCGTGGCCCTGGCCCTGCTCCCGGCCACCGGCGGCCCGCTGCCCTGGGACCGCTGCCTGGGGCTGGCATGAACCGGCAGGTGAGGACGAGGGAGACCGCGGCCTTCGAGACGGGGGAGCCCGCGGCCTTCGACGTGACCGGCCTCGTCGTCCGCTACGGCAAGGTGACTGCGGTCCAGGGCGTGTCCGTCAGCTCCCCCCCGGGCCGCATCACCGCGCTTCTGGGCCCCAACGGAGCCGGAAAATCCAGCCTGTTGGGGGTCCTCTCCACCGCCGCCCGGCCGGACGCCGGCACGGTACGGATCTTTGGGTACGAGGTGCGGGAGGCCCCCATGGAGGCCCGCCGTAGGCTCGGCCTGGTCTTCCAGGAGCGGACGCTCGACAAGGAGCTGTCGGTCGAGCGCAACCTCTGGTTCCACGCCCGGCTGTTCGGCATGAAGCGGGCCGACGCACGCGCGCGCATCGACCGGATGCTGTGCCTCCTGGACCTCGAGGACCGCAGGCGCCAGCCTGTCGAGGAGCTGTCCGGCGGCCTGGCCCGGCGGGTCGAGATCGCCCGCGCCCTGCTGCACCGCCCCGGCCTGCTCATCCTCGACGAGCCCACCAACGGCCTGGACCCGACCGCCCGCTCCGCCGTGTGGGCCGATCTGCTGCGGCTGCGCGACGAGTTGGGCGTCACCGTCCTGTACTCGACCCACTACATGGACGAGGCGGAGTTCGCCGACGAGATCGTCATCCTCAGGCGCGGCCGCGTGGTCCGGCAGGGCAGCGCCGTCCGCCTGAAGGGGAGCCTGGAATCCTCCCGGATCGTGGTGGCCTGCGCCGACGGCGAGGCCGCGGCACGCCAGCTGCGCGCCGCCGGCTTCGACCCGCTGGCCGAGCCCGGCGGCCTCGCGGTCCACTGCACGGACCCCGAGAGCCGCGTCGCCGACGTCGTACGGGCCCTGGACGTCCCCGCCCTGACGCTCTCCGTGCGCCACCCGTCCATGAACGACGTCTACTTGGCGGCGGCCGGCGAGGAGAGGGCGATGGTCCCGTGACACAGCTGACCCAGCCACCCCAGGCGCCCCAGCCACCCCAGACACCCGCTCCGGCCGCGAATCCCGTCTCCAAGGCACCGGTCGGCGGAGGCCTCGCCCTGTGGGCGCGGGCGGTCGCCGTCATCGCCCACAGGGATCTGCTCCGCCAGGCCAAGCGCCCCGGCACGCTCATCAGCCAGGGCGTGCAGATCCTGTTCTTCGTCCTCGTCTACGCCGTCGGCTTCGACGGAATGATCGGCTCCGTCGACGAGGGCGTCCCCTTCAGCGCCTATGTCTTCCCCGGCATCATCGCCATCCAGGTCGTCTCGATCGGCGTCGCCTCCGGCCAGACCTACGCCTGGGACCGGGAGTACGGAGTGCTGCGCGAACTCCTCGTCGCGCCCGTGCCACGCGTCTGCCTGCCGCTGGGGAAGGTCGCCGCGGGGGCTGGAACGGTCACCGTCCAGAGCGTCCTCATGCTCGCCTTCGCCCCCCTGATGGGCATCCAGCTGACGCCGTCGCGGTTCGCGGCGGCGGCCGGCTGCTACGCGCTCGCGGCCGCCGTGTTCAGCGTCATCGGGCTCTGCCTGGCAACCGTCATCCAGCGGGTGCAGACGCTCCAGGCCACCGTCCAGATGGCCATGTTCCCCATGCTGTTCCTGTCCGGCTCCGTCTTCAGCGCCCAGGACGCGCCCGGCTGGCTGGCCGTCATCATGTACCTCAACCCCATGACCTACGCGGTCGACCTCGCCCGCCAGACCCTCCTGGGAGGAGGCGGG
>NZ_LIQY01000554.1 GCF_001418495.1 Streptomyces pathocidini
TACGCGGGGCGCGCACCGCGGGCGCGCTGTCCGTGGCGGTCCCCACCGGACCCTGCGACGAGGCGGAGCTGCGCGCGGCGGGCGCCGACGTCGTACTGCCCGGCGGGTTGGCCGACTTCCCGGCCTGGCTGGATGCCTACGCCGCTGAGCGGCGGCCCGCACGACACGGGCGGCCCGGGGACGTGGCCCGATCCGAACCCGGAGCTGGCTCCCGATCCGGGGCAGGGTCCACTCAGGAGCCGAAGGCACCGACACCGACACCGACACCGACGCGGGCGCCGATGCCGATGCCGGGTCGGGGTCCCCGGCGTAAGGCTCACAGCGCGGTCGACTGCGGCCCGGCCGCTGGGTGTGTGTACCGCGCCGCCGACCGGAGTTGGAACGCGCCGACCGGCGTCAGAACGCGCCGACCCGGTGCCAGAACGCGCCACACGACGTCGGAAACGCGCCGTAATTCCGTCGGCACGCGCCGCATGACGTCGGAGCGCGCCATCTCCGTCGGCACGCGGCACGCGCCGTCCCGTTGCGCCTCCGGGCCCCGCGCGGTCCGGTGTTACGCCGCCGCGCCCCGTGCCCCGCGCGCCTCGCGCCTCTGCGCCGCGGCGGACCGCAGCACCCCCGCCCCTGCGATCGCGAAGCCCGCGCCCATGAGCATGGAGACGAAGTAGGCGGCGGACGGGAGGGGTTCGGAGCCCAGGAACAGGGGCGCCACCGTCGCCAGGGTGGCGATCGCGCCGATCAGGAACACGATCGCGCCCGCGCGTACGAGCCGGTCGCCCGCGCCGGAGGCTGTGCCGGGTGCGGAGTGGGCGCTCTCGCGCCGGGTTTCGTCAGTCACCCGACCAGGGTAGGTCCGCTCCAGGATCGGAACGGGACCACCCGGTGCCGTCTTGTCACCAGGCACGGGACCATTAGCCTTGGAGGCGGCGGGCTCGGCAGCCCGCTGTAGTGCTATCCAGAGCTGTTTTGTTCTGGTTTCCACGACGAGTACGAGGACGAGGACAGACGTGCCTACCGGCAAGGTCAAGTGGTTCAACAGCGAGAAGGGCTTCGGCTTTCTCTCCCGGGACGACGGCGGCGACGTCTTCGTGCACTCCTCCGTGCTGCCCGAGGGAGTGGACGCGCTCAAGCCCGGCCAGCGCGTGGAGTTCGGCGTGGTCGCCGGTCAGCGCGGGGACCAGGCGCTCTCGGTGACCCTCCTCGACCCGGCCCCGTCGGTCGCCGCGGCACAGCGCCGCAAGCCGGACGAGCTCGCGTCGATCGTCCAGGACCTCACGACGCTGCTGGAGAGCGTCTCGCAGCAGCTCGAGCGCGGCCGTTACCCCGACAAGGCCCACGGTCACAAGATCGCGGGCATGCTGCGCGCGGTGGCCGACCAGTTGGATGTGTAGCCGTCACGGCCAGTTGAACGGGTAGCCGTCACGAGAGCACGGCGCACTACGAGAGCAGTAGCACGGCGCAGCACGGTCACGAGAGCACGGCGCATCACGAGAGCGCGGCGTGGAAGAACTCGGACGAAGCGGAAGAAATCAGACGAAGTCGAGTGCCTCGCGGTCGAGGGGCGGTACGAGCCCCTCGACCGCGGCGCGTGTGAGCAGGGCCCGCACGGCCGCGTAGCCCTCGTCGCCGAGGCCGGCTGTGAACTCGTTGACGTACAGCCCGATGTGCTGGTCCGCGACATCCGGATCCATCTCCTGCGCGTGCTCCATCACGTAGTCGCGTGAGGCTTCCGGGTCGGCCCACGCCATCCGCACCGAGTCGCGTGCCGCCGCCGCCAGTTCGCGCAGCCGCTCCGCGCCGAGGTCGCGCCGGGCGACGATCGCGCCGAGCGGGATGGGCAGGCCGGTGGTGGCCTCCCAGTGCTCGCCCATGTCGGCGAGCCGGTGCAGGCCGTAGTTCTGGTACGTGAAGCGGGCCTCGTGGATGACGAGTCCGGCGTCGACCTTGCCGTCCCGCACGGCGGGCATGATCTCGTGGAACGGCAGCACCACGACCTCGCCGACCCCGCCCGGCACCTGCTCGGTGGCCCACAGCCGGAACAGCAGGTACGCGGTCGAGCGCTCGCTCGGCACGGCGACCGTGCGGCCGGCCAGGTCCGCGGGCGCGCCCGGCTCGCGCGTGAGGACCAGCGGCCCGCAGCCGCGGCCCAGCGCCCCGCCGCAGGGCAGCAGCGCGTACGTGTCGAGGATCCACGGCAGCGTCCCGTACGACACCTTGAGCACGTCCAGTTCGCCGCGCTCGGCCAGGCCGTTGGTGATGTCCACGTCGGCGAAGGTGACGTCGAGCGCGGGGGCGCCGGGGACGTGCCCGTGCGCCCAGGCGTGGAAGACGAAGGTGTCGTTGGGGCAGGGCGAGTACGCGATGGAGAGCGGGGCATGGCTGCCCTCGTCACTGCCCTGGAGGTCGCGCGGGTCGCTCATCGGGACTCCTCCTCGGTGGGTCCGGTGGCCTCGGCCGCGGTGGCCTCGCCTGCGGTGGCCTCGCCTGCGGTGGCCTTGTCCGTGGTCGCCTCGTCCGTGGTGGCCTCGGCCGCGATGACTCCGTCCGTGATGGCTTCGTCGGCGGTGGCCGCGTCTTCGCCGGTGGCCGGGTCGACGCCGGTGGCCGGGTCGGCGGTCGTCGTCGGGTAGGTCGTCGTGGTCGGGGTGATCAGCTTGCCGAATCGGGCGAGGGCCTCGGTCAGCGCCGCGAGCGCGTCGGGGATGCGCCAGGCCGCGCGGTCGCGGGGGCCGACGGCGTTCGAGATCGCGCGGATCTCCAGCACCGGTACGCCGTGCGCGGCGGCGGCCTCGGCGACCCCGAAGCCCTCCATCGCCTCGGCGGCGGCGCGCGGATGGCGCGCGAGCAGCGCGGCGGCGCTCTCGGCGGAGCCGGTCACGGTGGAGACGGTGAGTACGGGCGCGTGCACGGCGCCCAGCGCCTCGGCTACGCGCCGGGCGCGTGCGCCGGGCGGGAGGTGGACGGTCCGGCCGAAGCCGAGTTCGTCCACGGACCGGAAGCCGTCCGGGGTCTCGGCGCCCAGGTCGGCGGCGACGATCTCCTCCGCGACGACCACGCTGCCCACGGGCGCCACTCCGGTGAAGCCTCCGCCGATCCCGGCGGAGACCACGAGCTCGTAGGGGTTCCCGGCGAGGGCCTTCGAAGTCAGCGCCGCAGAGGTCCCGGCCGCGGCGGCGGCGGGCCCGACGCCGGCGGCAAGAACATCGGCGGCGAGGACGTCGGCGGACGCCAGCCCGGCCGTCACCGCGTCCGCTTCCGCCTGCACGGCGGTCACGACGAGGACGCGCATGCCGGGCACGGGCACTCCTCTGGCCGGGAACGTTCGCCTGGAGCCGGGTCGGTCGGGCGAGTCGGTCAGGCGGGTCGATCAGGCGGGCTGGTCGGGCGGGGCAGTCAGGCGCGGTCGAGGGTGTACTGCCACACACCCTTCGCCTGGCCCGACTTGTCGACCTCGATGATCGCGATCTGTGCGGTCCTCGGGACGCCCGAGGTGCCGGTGGCGCTCTGCTGCGGGGCGAAGACCTCGTCGAAGTCGAAGGAGCGGTACGTGTCCCTGCTGGCCTCGGACATCGTGCCCTGGCCGTTGACGACCATGGCCCAGCCCGACTCCGCGACCTCCGGGTCGACGCCGATCCGGACCCGCTGCCCGTCGTGGACCGTGAGCTTGTGGCCGGACTTCGAGCCGATGCAGTCCGTCAGGGCCTTCTGGGACAGCTTCTCGCCCTTGTCGTAGCAGGTGGCCTCGGCGGAGACGGAGTTCGAGCCCACCGTGACGGTCGCCTTGGGGGACGGCTTCTCGCACGCCGAGAGGGCGACGAGCCCGAGGGCGACGGCACCGGCGGCGATCGCGGTGCGGCGGGTCCTGCTCCGATGCTGAGTCAAGGTGCGGCTCTGCCGCGGGGCACACGTCATGCGCGAAGGCTATCTGCCGCCCCTTCTCACGCCACGCGGGGGTGCGGCGTGCCGCGCCTGGCGGCCGTCAGCAGCCCTCGTACGGTCGCGAACGCCCCGGCGGCGAGCAGTGCCGAGGCCACGGCCATGCCGAGTACGGGGCTCAGCGGCAGCGAGATGCCGATCGCGCCGCCCACCACCCACGCCATCTGCAGCAGCGTCTCGGAGCGGGCGAACGCGGAGGCGCGCACCTCCTCGGGCACGTCGCGCTGGATCAGCGCGTCCAGCGACAGCTTGGACAGCGCCTGGGTGAACCCGGCCGCCGCGGTGAGGATCACGATCGTCACCGGGTTGAAGAACACGGCCGCCAACAGGGCGGCGCCCAGCGCCAGTCCGAGCACGGCGGCGATGATGCGCTCCGGCGTACGCGACCTGAACCAGGCGCCGACCGCCGTGCCGATCGCGTTCCCCGCGCCGGCCGCGACCCCCACGACCCCCAGTGAGACGGCCGCGCTGTGCCCGCCCAGCGGGTGCTCGCGCAGCAGGAACGCCAGAAAGAAGATGAGGAAGCCGGAGAGGGCGCGGTGTACGGCGTTGGCCTCCAGGCCGTGGAACACCGAGGGGCCGACGGTCCGCAGGCCGGGCTTCTTCGGCCTGGCCTTGCTCTCCACGCCGCCGGGGCGGAGCCGGAGGAGCCAGGCGGGGCCGTGGGGGAGGCGGCCCCGCTCGGCCCCCGGCTCCTCCAGGTGCTCTCCCTTGAGGCCCATGTGACGGGTGGGGTGGGGGTGTTCGATGAACCGGGCCTTCGCCTCGCCCTTCGCGGAGTCGACCTTGTGCGGCAGCGTGAACGCGAGGTACGTGCCGAGTGCGAAGACGGCGCACGCGCCGTACAGCGGGTACCTCGGGCCGATCGCCTGGAGACCCGCGCCGACCGGCGCCGCGACTCCGGTCGCGAGCAGACCGCCGAGCGTCACCCGGGAGTTCGCCTTCACGAGGGCGAAGCGGGGCGGGAGCAGGCGGGGGACGACGGCGCTGCGCACCACCCCGTACGCCTTGGAGGCCACCAGGACGCCGAGTGCGGCCGGGTACAGCTCGATGCCGCCGGTGGCGACGGCGCCGGACAGGGTCAGCGCGAGCAGCGCCCGCGCGAGCATCGCGCCCGCCATGGCCGCGCGGCGGCCGTGCGGGAAGCGGTCGAGGATCGGGCCGATCACGGGGGCGAGGAGGGTGAAGGGGGCCATGGTGATCGCGAGGTAGAGCGCGACCCGGCCGCGCGCCTCGTCCGTCGGTACGGAGAAGAAGACGGTGGAGGCGAGGGCGATGGTGATCAGCATGTCGCCCGCGCCGTTGACCATGTGCAGCTCGATCAGCTTGCCGAGGCCGGACTCGCCCGCGCCGTGCGCGTGGGTGGCGCGGCGGATACCGCGGGCCGTGGCGGTGAAGGGCCATTGGAGCACCCGCCCGACGGCCGCACCGATGCGGCCGAGCGGACCTGCTGTTCTCCCGGCCGCGGACGACCACTCGCCTGCCACCCCGTCATAGTGCCGCACGTTGGGCGGGGGGTGGGGG
>NZ_LIQY01000555.1 GCF_001418495.1 Streptomyces pathocidini
CGGTGGCGAGCCCGGGGCCGTAAAGGCCGGTGGCGAGCCCGGGGCCGCTTGGCCGCGCCTCAGCGACGGGTAGGGTGCGCCGCCGGACTCGCACACCCCCCACTACTCCCCCACCAACGCAGGCAGTTCAGTGAGCGATCCGATGTGCCAGTCAGCCGCCGCGGCCTCCGGTGCGTCCGCCCAGAGGTGTCCCCAGGGCCCGCGGCGGATGTGCGCCACGCGCAGCCCCGCCGCCTTCGCGGGGCCCACGTCGTTGGCGGGGTGGTCGCCCACGTACAGGACCCGCCCCGGCTCCGTACCCGCGAGCCCGGCGACGCGCTCGTAGAAGGCCCGCTCCGGCTTGGCCACGCCCCACTCCCCCGAGGTGGCGATCGCGTCGGCGGGCAGGTCGAGCGCGCGCAGCGACTCGGCTGCGCGCGCACTCTGGTTCCCGGCGACCACGACCCGTACGCCGGCCCGCCGCAGCCGCGTGAGCACGGGCCGCACGTCCGGATACAGGTCTCCCTCCTCCAACCGCTCCCCGCTCCCGGCCGCTTCCCGCGCCGCGTACTCGGCCGCGACGCCCGTCCCCGGCCTCGCGAGCCGAATCGCCTCGTGAGCGTCGCCACCCCGCGCCACAACGGCCCCGACCAGCACGGCCAACGTGTGCCGCGACACCCCGATCCAGTCGGCCCAGTCCCCCCAGTACCGGTCGTCCCGCACCAACGTCTCCCCCACGTCGAACGCGACAGCTTCGATGCCGGACGCAGCTTCGGTCATGAGGAAATCCTAGTTCTCGATCCTCCGGTCGAAGAGGACTGAGATGTCCGTGAGCCATTGGCGGAGTGGAACACCCTTGGGGGAATAGACCTCAAGCCCGAGAGTTTGGGCAGCTCGGCCGAGTTCCTGATCGGTTCCGATCAACGACAAGAAAGCACGGATCTGATCAGCGGCTTGCCGGATATCGGCTGTCGAGGCGCCGGAAAGGTAGTCGTCCAAGGCTTCTTGGTGGGAGTCGTAATCGAGCGAGAAGTCCTGATGGAAGTAGGCACCGAGCAGTTGGTGCAACTCCGGAAATCGGGCTCTCCACTCCCAGGAGGTCTCCGGCGCCGTGAACTGCACCAGGAATTCACCGTCGCCCATCCGCACGAGATGGTCACGAATGACGCGAAGACACTGCTCGACAGTTACTCCCGCGGGCGGTTCGATGTGTGGAAGCAGATCGACGTCGTCTGCGATCTCCTCGCTGAACAGCCCGATGCGGAGAAGGTCGTCGATCTCCCTGAGGACCAGTTCGAGTCGGTCCGGCGAGTCGTGCGCCAGGCGTGCATAGGCCTGGAGGGCGGGGCCCGGCCGGTCGGCTGTGTCCGTGAAGATGTAGCCGTCCGACGCGTAGGAGTCGAGGAGCTCATGGAGAGCCGGGAACCGCTCATAGGCCGCAAGGTCTCGGGGGTGGCTCATAGTCAGTCCTCTGCAGTCCTAGGAGACGGGAAACGACGTTTGGATACGGAACCCGCTTTCCATGTCGGGATCGCGTCGAAGAACGACTCTGATGCCGTTTACGTCGTGCGGCCCCGTACCTCGTAGGAAATCTTCGCGAGACAGGCTGCGGCCGGTGACCTCCTCAAACTGTACCTCGATGACCTTCGACGGACTCTTTCCGCCGTCCAGCCACCTGCCGACCTCACTTTGTTTGTCCAGTATCGCGGCATCCGCAAAACGCTGAGCGGAGGCCTCATCGAGGAAGCTGGAACTGCCGGTAATGGTCGGATCCGTGCGCAGTCGCGCCCGTAGTTCAGCGTCGGCCTTACCGACATGCCTGTCGATCGTATGCGCGCCCTTGGCTCCCTCGTCGCCTTTCAGGTCCGCTCGGTGCTTGGGGCTGACGGCCCCCTTGCGTTTGCCTCGGGGCCAGGCGTTCCAGTCGCCTTCGCGTAGGAGCGGTCTTCCTGCGGGGCCGATAGGCACAACGTCGTGCGGTGCCAGCAGGGTTGGGGGACGGAGATTGAGGTTGACACCGGTCAGTGCTTCTTTGAAGCCGCCCGTGTCCTGGATGGACTTGTATGCGCTGGCGGCGCCGGTCAAGGTGCCGCCGAGGAGGGCGCCGTAGAAGCCTGCTTCTTGGGCCTGTTGGAGGTCGAAGCCGTCCTGGAGGCCGGTTTTGATGCGGAGGGGTTGGGCGACGGCGAGTTCGACGGTGACGGATTCGATGCCGCCGAAGCAGACACCGACCATCGTGGTGGCGGCGATCTGGGCAATGCCGGTGGAGACGGACACACCGAGAGTGGCGGCGAGTTCCACGATGGTGGCTGTGGCGGTTGCCGCCGCTCCAGCCGCCAGGCCCGCCGTGGCTACCGACAGGCCGATACCCGCGGCGATGACCGCGGCAGCGATCTCCAGCTGCGTGTCGATCCGGCTCTTGACGCCGCCGATGTCGTCGGCGTAGTCGTCCAGCGCCTTGGCCATGGCACGGGCCGAGTCCTCCAGATCCGGCAGCCAGCCCGCACCCCGGCGCACATACCGCCGCCAGAACTCGTCGAAGGCCTCAATCGAAGCACCGGAGTTGTGCTCAATGACATCCTGAGCGCTACGGTGCGCCGCGCCGGTGATCTCGTGAACCGCGTCGGCGAACGTACGCCACGCGGCGGCAGCTTCACGTAATCGGCCTTCGTCCGCGTCCGGCCACCACATACCCAGCGACTCGACCAAGTACTCCTTGGTCTCCTCGAACGCCCCCATCAACGCCCACCCCGGGAGTCATGCGGCTTGAACATACCCTCGGTCAACGCCTCGTTGCCGGCATGCCCTTCGGCCATCTTCTTCATGGCGAGATGGATGCTGGCCAAGCCCTCGACAAGAACGCCGACAGACTGCTCGATCGCGGCCCAGTTCGGCGCGTAGGCGTTCTCGAACTCCCTGCCCTGCTCATCACCACCCCACGGCGCGCCCAGATTGTCGAGCGTGGTCCTCAAGGTCTGCGCGGCCTGGCGCAGCGCCTCGCTCTGATGCTGAAAGGTCGGTGCGGACGACTGTAAGTCGGCCGTCGATATGTCCATGACCCTTCGGTTGCCGCCCACCCTGGGCCTCCCCCGCTCGTATGACGTGGTCGCCGTCGAATCGACGGTACCTCAGTGATCGGCAACGCCGCCCGCGGGCCGGAAGCCAGTGGCTCAGCGGGTCAGATGGTCGAACTCGCCCGCCTTCGCGGCGCGTATGAGGGCCCCGAGGGCGGTTGGGGTTGTGGTGACGATGACATCCGGCGCTTCGCTTTCGCGGAGACGGATCGCTCCGTCGGGGGCGGCGGCAAGGTTGATGCAGTTGTTCCCCTCCTGACAGTAGGAGGACTTATGCCATTCCAGGGTGGACAAGGTTGTGCCTTTCACAGTGTTTTCGCGACGTGGTGAATGAAGTCGCGGGACTCGCTCGCCTCAAGCGCGAGGGACTCGAGTCGGTCGAGAATGCTGCGGTACTTCCCCAACTGGGCTTCCGCGTCCAGGAACGCGAGTCCGTGTGCCGCATCGAGCTGCACGGTGTCCAACTGGGGCACGGGACCGAACGCGTAGAGGACCGTCTGACCGGGGCCTGGGAACGCACCCGCCTCGAAGGGGAGGACGAGGACAGTGATGTGGTCGCGCTCGCCCATCTCGGCGATGTGGCGAAGCTGCGCCCGTACAACCGCCTTACCGCCGAACTGCATACGCAGAGCCGCCTCGTGGATGATCGCGGTGTACTCCAGAGGCTGGTCCCGATCCAGGACGACTTGGCGTTTCATGCAGTGGGAGACACGATGCTCCAGCTCGTGGGGCGGCAGCTCGGGCACGGCCTGCTGAAAGAGCGCTCGTGCGTGGTCGGCCGTCTGCAGGAGACCCGGCAAGGTGGCCGTCTGGGACGTGCGCAACTTCACGGCGTGGTGTTCCAGTTCGGCCAGGTCCAGGAATCCGGTCGGCAGGACACCCTGGTACTCCTCCCACCAACGGTGAGTGCGGCGCCCTGTCATCGCGGCGAGCGCATCGATGAGTGCTTGATCCGCGCAGTCGTATTGGCAGGCGATCGCGCGCACCCGTTCCGCACTCAATCCCACGCGGCCGGTTTCGATGCTGCTGACCTTCGCACGGTCGACCCCGAGCATGGACGCGGCTTCGGCGGCAGAAAGCCCAGCGCGCTCACGGAGTTTGCGCAGCTCAACTCCCAGACGCTGCTGACGGGGCGTAGGGGAACTTCTCGGTGGCATGGGCCTCTCTCCTCGATCGAACACAGTCTGCCGTCGTCAACCCAGAAGATCCAGGGAGTACTAGTTCCACGAAGTCGGTAGCACCTGTACCCCCAATCCTCTACGGTGTGTGTCACGCCACTCACACTGCGTGCGAGCGTGAGCGGAAGCGCACCGCGCTCTCTTCATGCCTACTGCCCCGGCACGGGCGTGCCTTATGACGCGCGGCAGAGCCACCGTTCCAGCCACCACGCGGACGTCAACTCCTCCAAGAATCAGGAGACTCGCATGACCAGCGAACCCCCGCAGACACCCGCATGGGACTACACCCTCCATATCCCCCACGACCCCCTCGCCCCGCGC
>NZ_LIQY01000556.1 GCF_001418495.1 Streptomyces pathocidini
GTGCACACCGTACTGCTGTACGCGGGCGGGGGGTGTCGTCCGGTTCGCGCAGCTCGGTAGGGGGTAAGCGCTGGTGCCGGGTGTTCCGGTGGGGCGGAGGCTCTGGTGGGTTGGCGGAGGAGCGCCTATCGTGCCGCCGCGGCTCTGCGGCGTGACCGCGTGAGGACATGCGGTTCCCGCCGTCGGCCGGTCGCCGGGAGGTGGTTGGGGTGCGGGAACGGGTGCCCGTGGTACGGGATCGGCGGCCGCGGCGGGTGCTGGTCGCGCGCGGGCTGTNNNCGGACGGATCGGCCGACGAAGCGGACGGATCGGCCGACGAATCGGCCGCGGACGCCGCGGAGGGAGGGCAGGCCGGAGGCGATACGGGGACGGGCGGAAGCGACCGTTCCGCACAACCCGCCGCACCGAGCTGGGACCAGGCGTACGCGGTGCTGCGCATCCCCCGCCTCGGCGTCATCGCGCCCGTCGCCCAGGGGATCAGCAAGAGCGGCGTGCTGAACCGGGGTTACGTCGGCCACTACCCGCGGACCGCGCAGCCCGGCCAGGCCGGGAACTTCGCCCTCGCCGGGCACCGCAACACCCACGGCGAACCGTTCCGCTATATCAACCGGTTGCGGAACGGCGACGAGTTGCGGGTCGAGACGCACGACGGCGTGTTCACCTACCGTGTCGAACGCACCCTCCCCCAGACCTCCGCGATCGACACGACCGTCATCGCCGGGATCCCCCGCAGCACGGCCCGCCCCGGCTACGGCTTCACCCAGCCCGGCTACTACATCACCCTCACCACCTGCACTCCCGAGTACACCTCCAAGTACCGGCTGGTGGTCTGGGGAAAACTGAAATCAATCGAGAAGCGGGGAACTCGGGGGTAGGACCGGGGCGTTGTCAGGGTGACGGAGCGTGATCGGGGGGTTGGGATGGCAGCGAAGCGCAGAGCAGTAGCGGTCCAGTCCGTGAACGGGGGCTTGCGGAGTGGACGGTGGGCTTGGAGGATCGACCAAATTCTGACCGATGGCCGCCACCCATCGGCCGGTCCGGCGGGGGTGCCGGGCCGACCCTCGATCACGGGAGGTTGACTGTGAAGCTGCTGCGAGTCGGAACGGCGGGGGCGGAGCGTCCGGCGCTGCTCGACGAGGACGGGACCCTGCGTGACCTGTCCGGCCTGGTGGCGGACATCGACGGGGAGTTGCTCTCCGACGAGAGCGCGCTCCAGCGCGTACGGGCCGCGGCTGCGGCCGGGGACCTGCCCGTGCTCGACGGCGCGGGGCTGCGGATCGGGCCGCCGCTCGGGCGGATCGGCAAGATCGTGTGCATCGGGCTGAACTACCACGACCACGCGTGCGAGACCGGTGCGGCCATTCCGGAGGAGCCGATCCTCTTCATGAAGGCACCGGACACGGTCGTCGGGCCCTACGACACGGTGCTCGTGCCGCGGGGCAGCGAGAAGACGGACTGGGAGGTCGAACTCGCCGTTGTCATAGGGCGGACGGCCCGGTATCTGGAGTCGGCCGAGGAGGCGCTCGGGTACGTCGCGGGCTACGCGGTCGCGCACGACGTCTCGGAGCGGGCGTTCCAGATCGAGCGCGGCGGGCAGTGGGACAAGGGCAAGAACTGCGAGACCTTCAACCCACTGGGCCCCTGGCTGGTCACCGCCGACGAGGTGCCGGACCCGCAGGCGCTGCGGCTGCGGCTCAGTGTGAACGGCGAGGTGAAGCAGGACGGCACGACGGCCGAGCAGATCTTCCCGGTGGGCGAAGTGGTGTGGTACCTCAGCCAGTTCATGACGCTCTATCCAGGTGACGTCATCAATACCGGGACACCCGCGGGCGTCGCGCTCGGCCACCCCGACCCCAAGCCCTTCCTCAAGGCCGGGGACGTGGTCGAGCTCGAGATCGAGGGACTGGGGCGGCAGCGGCAGGAACTCAAGGAGGCGTGAGGGCAGAAGCGTGAGGAGCGTGAGAGTAGGAGCCCAAGGGGGCGTGAGCCGGAACTCCGGGAGGACGTGAGGTCGGAACGACCGCGCGTCGCCCCCCGGGGTGACCCTGAGGGGGGGGGCGACGCGCGCGGCACACGGCGGTGCGCATCGTCAGTGCGTCGCGCCCTCCACCGCTCGGCCCGTCGCCATGAACCGCTCCAGCGCCTCGACCACCAGCGCGTGGTCCTCCGCCTGAGGCAGCCCCGAGACCGTGACCGAGCCGATCACGCCCGCGCCCTCGACGGCGATGGGGAAGGAGCCGCCGTGGGCGGCGAAGAGGTCGGGGTCGAGCCGCGAGGAGTCCTCGAACGCGGTGCCCTTGGCGCGGAAGCGGGTGCCGACGAGGTACGAGCTCTCGGCGTAGCGCTCTACCACGCGCCGCTTGCGGTCGATCCAGGCATCGTTGTCCGCGGACGAGCGCGGCAGCGCGCAGTGGAACAGCTGCTGCGGGCCGCGCCGGATGTCCACCGCGACCGGCGCATGGCGCAGCCGGGCGAGCTCCACCAGGAGCGAGCCCAGGTGCCAGGCGTCGTCGTGAGTGAAGGAGCGCAGCACCAGTCGGCGCTCCTGCGCCTCCAGTTCGGGGATCAACAGGGCCGCGGCCTGGGCCGGGTCGGTGGACGCGGCGGGCTCGACCGGCGCGCCGGGCCCACCGGGCGCGGGCTGCCCGCCCGCCGTGCCACCGGCGCCAGGGCCGGTGCCGGCGCCCGAAGCGCCGCCGGCCGGGCCGGGAACTGCCTGCTCGCGGCCGGGAGTCGGTTCCTGAGCCGGTTCCGGGTTGGGGGCCATCACGCGTCTCCTCCTGTCGTGGCGATCGTGACGGTACGGCCCTCGCGCGCCGAGACGCGGGCCGCTTCCAGGACGTCCAGGGCCGCCGCAGCCTCCAAGGCCGTCACCGGCGGCGGGGTGCCGTCGCGGAGGGCGGCGGCCACGGCCTGGTAGTAGGCCGGGTAGTCGCCCGGGACCGTACGGACCGGGGTGCCGCCACCGGTCAGCGGAGACTCGCCCGCGCCCACCCGGCCCCACAGCGACTCCGGCTCCGCGCCCCACTGGGGCCCGGGCCGCAAGCCCTCCTTCAGAGCGGCCTCCTGCGGGGCCAGCCCGTACT
>NZ_LIQY01000557.1 GCF_001418495.1 Streptomyces pathocidini
CGCCACCCGGGGTGGTGACGACGACCGTCGCGGGCCCTGCCACTCCGGGGGGTGTGAGGCCGACGATGTTGGTGGGCGTCGTGAGGAGCACGGTGGCGGGGACGCCGTTGAAGGTGACGGTCCCGCCGGTGAGGTTGGTGCCGGTGATGACGAACAGCGTGAGACCTGTCGTGGGCCCGACGGATGGCACGATGCTGATGACCGTCGGCACGGGCGCCACGTAGGTGAAGCTGCCGGGGGGGAGGGCGGCAGCGCCACCCGGGGTGGTGACGACGACCGTCGCGGGCCCTGCCGCTCCGGGGGGTGTGGTGCCGGTGATGGTAGTGGAGTTGACTACGGCGACCCCGGTGGCGGGGGCACCATTGAAGGTGACGGTCGCCGGGCTGACGAAGTTGGTGCCGGTGATGGTGAACGCGGTGCCACCCAAAGTTGTCCCGCTGGGCGGCGCGATGCTCACGGCCGTGGGCGGGGCAGGCGGCACGTAGGTGAAGCCGCCCGGGACATTGGCGGCGCCACCCGGGGTGGTGACGGTGACCGTCGCGGGCCCTGGCAGTCCGGGGGGTGTGAAGCCGGTGATGGAGGTGCCTGCGCCGTTGACGGCGACCCCGGTGGCGGGGACGCCGTTGAAGGTGACGGTTGCGCCGAACAGGTCGGCGCCCGTGATGGTGAACGCGGTGCCACCCGCCGTGGGTCCGCTGGTCGGGCTGATCGCGAGGACCGTGGGGGGCACCGGCGGCCCGGTGTACGTGTACTGGCCAGTGCCGATGCCAGTACCGAGCGGGAAGAACGAGGCGGTCACGACGACCGGGACGATGGCCGGTACGGGGCCCGGGTGCGGCGGGGCGACAACCGTGACCTGCTTGGAGAACAGCACGTTGGATTGCCCGACTATGGTCGCGGGGCTCCCGTTGAAGGTGACCGATGTGATGGTGTACAGGAAGGGCGGGTAGAGGGCCGGGGCCGTCACCTGGATCGTGACCGCATTGCCCCCGACGGCGGGACCTGCGGCGGGGGTGATGCTGTCAACCTGCAGAGTGATGAGGGAGGCCTGGGCGCTGAGCCCGCTCCCCTGCAGTTGTAGGGCTGTGGACATGCTGGCTCCTTGCGGGAGTTCGCGGAAAGCGGAGGTCAACTGCCCTCGATCACGTTGTCTTCGATCGGGTTAATGGCCGCCGCTCTCGGGCGTGTTGGACTTTTTTCACGCTAAAGTCCGCAGTCGTCCGCAAGAAGGCGCATTAGGGGTGCCTCTGAGGCATTATCAGCACTTCGGTAACTTGTGTGACGATCCGATATCGAGCCGATGTTCGACCCTTTGCTACTGGCGTACGCCGGGCCGTTCCGCTACTCGTCACGCCTGACCAGCAGTGCCACCGGGGCCTCGGTGAGCAGTTCGCGCAGCGGGATCCGACCGCCCTCTACCGACCGGCCCGAGAGGGTGTCCGTCCAAGGGCCCTCCGGAAGCGTCAACTCCGTGTCCCGCCAGCCGCCCGATTCCTCCAGACGCCGGGAGAGACGGGTCGCCGCCGTGATCGCCCCGCCCCCGCGGGCGAACGCCACGCAGTGGTCCGCCGCCGGGCCCTCCGCCGTCAGCGGCTCGTACGAGCCCAACCGGCCGAACCAGTCCGGGTGTTCACGGCGCAGCCGCAGCGCGGTGGCGGTGAGGTGGAGTTTCTCCTCCGAGAGTGTCCGGGGTGCCCGGCCCTCGTCCAGGGCGGACAGCAGGGCTGAAGGGAACTCGGCCGGGCGGCGGTTGTCCGGATCGACCAGGGCCGCGTACTCCCGCTCCGTGCCCTGGTAGACGTCCGGCACGCCCGGCATGGTGAGGTGGAGCAGCGCCATGCCCAGGACGTTCGCGTGGGCCGCCGATGCCATCGACCGGGCGAAGCGGGCCATCGCGGTCCGCGCCGCCCCGCACGGGCCCGCCGCCACGAACGCCGCCACCGCCTCCTCGTACGCCGGGTCGGACTCGGTCCACGAGGTCCGCAGGGCCGCCTCGCGGACCGACTTGACCACGGCGGCCGTGAGGCGCTCGGTCGGCGCCGCGCCGACCCCTGCGGCGTTCCCCACGGCGTGCCCGGCGCCGATCCCCGTGTCGGCATCCGCGTCCGCCGCCGGGTCGATCCCCGGAGGGGAGGCTTGGGCGCCGGGCGCCGGGCACGCCG
>NZ_LIQY01000558.1 GCF_001418495.1 Streptomyces pathocidini
GTGGTCGAGCAGGCCGGCGGGGTCGGGGGCGGCGAAGCGCAGGTCGGCGTCGCCGACGAACTGCGCCCACCGGAAGCAGTAGGTGCAGTACGCGTGGCAGGTCTGCCCCTGGCCGGGGAAGTACAGGACCGTCTCGCGGTACTTGTGCTGCAGGCCCGGCAGTTCCGTGCCGTCCCGGCTGGGAACGTTCAACTGCCGCTGCCCGGAGGGGTGCGGGTTGAGGCCGGCGCGGATCTCGCCGACGGCCTCACGCAGCAGCGGCCGGTCGGCGGGGTCGGCGGACAGCTTCGCCAGCCGCCGCTCGTCCTCCTCGGTCAGCATGCCCGGCTGGGGGAAGGTGAGCTGGAACATGGGGTCGTCGGGGATCCGGTCCCAGTCGATGAGCTGTTCCAGCACATAGGAGTTCACCCGGAACGGCAGCACCAGCGAGATCCGCCGCACGGTCTCGCGTACGGCGTCGGGCAGGCCGTGGCGGTCGGCGATGGTGTCGATGTGGCGGGGGCCGAAGGCGCGGAAACGGGTTGGCCCGCGCAGGTCGGTCGGAGTCAACTGGCCGCCCTCTTCCGGTCGTTCGGACTCTTGCGGTAGAGCTCGTCGCCGAGGACGAGGAAGTCCAGGTCCATGGCGCGGAAGGCGGCGACCGCGTCGCGGGCGGTGTCCACGATGGGCTCGCCCTTGCCGTTGAAGGAGGTGTTGAGCAGCACCGGCGGCACGCCCTGCCGCTCCAGTGCGTCCAGGACCGCGCCGACGGCCGGGGCCTCGTCGCCGTGCAGCACCTGCGGGCGCGTGGTGCCGTCGACGTGCACGACGCCGGGGGCGACGCGGCGGCCCAGCTCGGTGGCCCTGGCGGCGCCGAGCATGTAGCGGCTCAAGTGCTCCTGCTGCTCCCAGAGTCGGGCGCCGTAGCCGGGGCGGGTGACACCCGCGAAGGGACGCCACTGCTCGCGGTCCTTGATGGTGTTCACCCGGGTGTTGACGGCCGCGGTGTCCGGGATCGCGATGATCGACCGGTGGCACAGGGCCCGCGGGCCGACCTCGGCCCTGCCCTGGGCGACGGCGCCGACCTGACCGTCCAGGAGCAGGGCGGTGAGCCGGTCGATGTCCAACTCGGTGCGGACGAGGCCGTCGGTGCCGGTCGGGGGCGACTCGGCGAGGTCCGTACCCAGGTAGGGGGTGAGAGCTTCGGGGTGCCGCCGCGGGGGCCGGACCGTCCAGGCCGCGCCGAGGGCGGCGCCCGCGTCGTGCGGGACCGGCGGTACGTACAGAGGGCCGGGCAGGGTGCCGTTGGTGCTGCAGTTCAGGGCGACGCCGCCGGCCAGGCACAGGGCGTCGACCCCGGCGGACTTGCGGGTCAGGGCGGCGAGGTGGGTGACCGTCTCCTCCACGATCCGCTGCGCGGTGTACGCGACGAGCACGGCGTTCGGGTCCTCGGTGAGCCGTCCCTCGGGGGCGCTCGGCCCCTCGGCCCCGGCGATGGCCGAGTACCGCTCGCGCCAGGCGGCGACCGTCGTCTCGTAGTGGCGCTTGATCTCCTCGGCGGTGGCGGTGGTACGGGACTCGGCCCGGGGCGGGACGGCCAGCCGGAAGTCGTCAGTGACGGTCTCGGCCAGCGGCTGGGTGGCGAGTCCGCGGGCCCGGCCGTAGGCGGCCAGGCCCATGGTCTTGCCCGCGTTGAGGAACGAGAAGCCGAGCCAGGTGGAGGCGGCGTCGTAGGCGTAGCCGAGGGAGGCGGTACGCGGCCAGTCGCGCTCCAGGCGCGGGGGCGCGCCGTCCTCGAAGGTCCAGATGGACGTGGACTCGTTCTCACCGTGCCCGTCGACCACCAGGACCCCGGCCTTGGGGAACGGCGAGGCGTAGAAGGCGGAGGCGGCGTGGGCGGCGTGGTGCGAGACGCGGACGACCTCGGGGGTCCGCTCGCCGAAGTCCAGGCCGACGGCGTACGCGAGGAACTCGGCGTCGTCGGCGAACCGGTCCGGGTAGAGCTGCCGGGTGTCCCAGCCGACGGCGACGACGTCGAGGTCGGCGGCGGTGATTCCCGCCTGGTCCAGACAGAACCGGGCAGCGCGGGCGGGCTTGCGGTAGAGGGAGTGGCGGTGGCGGTTGCGCCGCTCCTCCTCGCAGAACGCGACGACCGTGCCGTCACCGTCGACCAGGCACGCGGCGCTGTCGTGCCAGCCGGTGGGTGGGGCGTTGATGCCGAGTATCCACATGGGGGTGTCTGGGCCTTTCTCGTGTCTGGCGCGGGGTGGTTCGTGCGCGGCGGTTCGTACGGAGTGTCGGTGTGCCCCCGTTGGGTGTGGTGCCAGGGGGCGCGCCGGCGCACCTCCTCGGGCGGCGAACGTGCGGGCTTCGTTCCCGACTCTCCGCCGGTGTTCGTTCGCCGCCCTGCGGGGGGCACCCCGACACACCCCCTTCCCGCCGTCGACGGGCCACCGCGGTACAGGGGGGTGGGGGCGGGGAAGCGACCGTGCCGTCTAGCCTCCCGCCGGGCTCACCTCCGCTCGTATCGCTCGTACTGCCCGCTCTGCTGTTGTCGAGCACTCGGCCGGGGTGTCGCCCACCGCTACGACCGCCGCCAGTCGCGGCACGATTCCCCGTGGGGGGAGGCGGAGTTCGGAGCCGGGCGCGGCCAGGGGGACGACGCGTTCCACGCCGGGAACGGCCTCGGCCGCCGTGGTGTCGAGGGAGGTGACCGTGCCGTCCTGGTCGGGGTAGACGAACCTCACCTCCGCGCAGCGTTCGCGGTCCGGCTCCAGTGCCGGTGCGCGGCCGAGGGCGATGTCGGCCGCCGCCGCTACGGAGTCCACGCCCGTCGCGAGGCGGCCCAGGAGCGGGATGAAGTCGCCGCCGAGGCGACCGTTGACCTCGACGATGCGCGGCCCGGCCGCGGTGAGCCGCAGCTCGGTGTGGGTCAGGCCGGTGTAGATGCCCAGGACCTCGTGGGCGCGCGCGGTGACGGACTCGACGTCGCCCGCCCACGGCTCATCGCGCCACGGTGCGACGAGGTGCCCGATCTCCTCGAAGTACGGCGCGAACCCGATCCGCTTGCGCGCCACGTTCACGACCCGCACCTCGCCGTCGAACACGGCGCAGTCCACGCTGAGTTCGGGCCCGTCCAGGTACTCCTCGACGATCACCCCGGCCAGCCCCTCGATGCCGGGGAAGGTCGACCCCGCCGCCTGGTCGAAGGCGTGCGCCAGCTCGGCCGGGTCGGAGGCGAGCGTGACGCCGATGCTTCCGGCGAGGGCGCGCGGCTTGACGACGACCGGGTAGCCGAGCCGGTCGGCCGCCTCCAGCGCCTCTCCCCTGGTGTGGGCGTGCACAAAGGCGGCCGAGCCCACTCCGGCCGCGCCGAGCAGCCGCCGGGTGGTGAGCTTGTCGCGGCAGCCGCGCACCGCCTCAGGCGTCATGTGCGGCAGTCCGAGCCGCTCGGCGACCTCGGCGGCGGTCCTCAGCAGTGTCTCGTCCCAGGTCAGGACGCCTGCCGGACCCGGGTGCCCGGCGAGGAGCGCGGCGACGGCCTCGGCGGTGGCGGCCGGGTCTGCGGTGTCGGCCCGGCGGTGCCGGTCGGCGACGTACGGCCGCTGCCAGCCGACGGCCGCGCTCTGCACGAGCGCGGTCTCGACCCTCGCGGCGACCGAGGCCAGGGAGTACTCACGGTACGGCGGGTTACCGCAGCCGATGAGCACGAGCCGGGCGGGCGCATCGGGGTCCACCGGCTCGCACTCCAGCGTCACCGAACGGGTGGTGCGCCGGATCGCGGCCTCCACCTCGGCCGAGCCGGCGCCACGGAAGCGGAATCTGGCGCCCGCGTGCTCGTACCCGCCACCCGGCAGCAACTGCCCATCCTGCAGGGGCACTTGGGCGTACGCGCCGGTGTCCGCACGGCTCGTGGTGCGCCGTACGCGGCAGGGTGCCGGGACAGAGGGGGGTACGAGCAGCCATCCGCCCACTTCCGACGGGGACTCGCTCGCGACCGCCTCCGTACCCGTCTGGTGCGCGAAGGCGACCGCCATGAGATCGATGCCGTGCACCTCCCGCCAGACGAACGGGACTTCGGCGCCGCCGGGGCGGCCGCCGATCTCCAGCACGGTCAGCTCACCGGTGCGCTCGTCCTCGAACAGCTCCAGGTGGAAGACGGAAGGACCGGCGAGCACCGCGCGGGCCGTGCGCTCGGTGATCCGCCCGATGCGCTCCAGCGCCGCCAGGTCGTCGAGTTCGACCGAGCCGAGGGCCGTACCGCCGGTGAACTCCAGGCAGGTGCTGAGGTAGCGCGAGGCCCGCCACACACCGAGCCCCTCGCCGGTGTGCACGCCGTCGACGTGCAGCACGCGGTGCGGCAGCCAGGGCTGCACGACCATGGCCGTGTCGGGCGGGAACGCGTACGCGGCGAGCCGGTCGGGCCCGTCGAGCCGGGTGATCCCAGCGCTGGCGGTGCCGCGCCGGGGCTTGAGGAGCACCGGCCAGCCGTGCCGCTCGGCGAACTCGGCCACGGCGGTGCGGTCCTCGGCGGGGGCCGTCGCGGGCACGGGCACACCGGCCGCGGCGAGCCGCCGCGCCATGAGCAGCTTGTCGCGCAGCGGTTGGAGGGTCTCGGTGCGCTGCCCCGGCAGGCCGTACTCGCCGCGGAGTTCGGCCGCCAGGTCCAGATCCGTCTCGTGCAGGGCGACGATCCGGGTGGGTGCGCCGTTGCGGGAGACGAGCGCGTCGACGGCCTCGCGTACCGCCTTGGCGTCCTCCGTGCTGCCGACGATCTCCACAGCCGCGGCGCCGGCGGGCAGTTGGCGCGCGGCACGGGCCGTCGTCACGTATCCGACGCGGTGGGCGGCGTGGTCGAGATAGGCCGCGTAGTCGGCGTACCGGTCGGTCCACCGGTGGATGATGATCACGTGCTCGGACACGGAGTCTCCTGGGCAGGTGCGCGTACGGGTGGGGCGGGAG
>NZ_LIQY01000559.1 GCF_001418495.1 Streptomyces pathocidini
CAAGAACGGCACAGCCCGCCGAGGCCACTTCTCGCTCTCCCTCTACGAGGCCGCGTTCCTCGCCGGCGGCCCGCGCCGGGTCGCGGACCTGGCACTGGTGTCGATGGCGGGCCAGCGGCGGCTGCTGCTCGCGCACACCGGGTGGGCCACCGTCGTCGACCCCGAGGGGCGGGACGAGGTCGAACGGTCGGTCGTGACGACGTCCCGGTCGGTTACGAGGGGTCCGCGGGCTGCCCCCGGCGCCTCGTACCGGACCGGGTCCCGCTGAACGTGCGGCCCGCTGCCCGGCGAGCACGGGGAAAAATCCGCTATCGGGCCGGCCTCGCCGGCAAAGAAGGGCCGAAATGGATGGCCCCTTTTCCGCGGATGGCCGGTAGCGTCTTTCGGGAACCGTCAAGGATCAGGCCGGGGGCGAAGTCACGATGATTACCCATGTCCGGAGTGTGGCACTCGGCGTGCCCGACATCGGCGCCGCGCGCGAATTCTTCGAGAAGCACTGGCAACTGGATCTCGTCGCCACCGATTCGGACCGGGTGTTCCTGGGAGCCGGGTGCCAGGAAAGTCACGTGCTGCGATTACGGGCCACCGCCGAGCCCCGGGTGGACCTGCTGTGCCTGGCGGCGGCCACCGTCGCCGACGTGGACGAGATCGCCGAGCGGGTGGCGGCCCACCCGCTCGGCCGCCTCGTCAGCCCGCCCGCCACCTGCGGCGATGTGGGGGGCGGATATCGGTTCCGGTTCCTCGACTGCGAGGGGCGCACCGTCGAGGTGTCGTCTCGGGTGGCGGTGCGGGCGTTCCGGTCCGTCGAACCGGGCGAGAGCAGGCCGACCGGTATCAGCCACGTGGTGCTCAACACCGCGGACCTGCCGACCACGCTGGCGTTCTACCAATCGGTTTTCGGCCTCAAGGTGACCGATTGGGTGGAGGACATCATGGTATTCCTTCGCGCCGGAACGGCTCACCACCTGCTCGCTTTCACCCGCGCACCCCACACGTCGCTCAACCACGTCGCATTCGAATTGCTCGGAATCGATGAATTCATGCGGGCGACCGGCGCAATGGCGAGGCAGGGATATTCACCACTGTGGGGTCCCGGCAGGCACGGGGTCGGGGCGAACACCTTCACCTATTTCCAGGAGCCGACTTCGGGGTTCGTCGCCGAATACACGACCGGCATGCTCCGGATCGACCCCGATCACGAGTGGACTCCGCGCGTCTACCCGGCCAACGCCCAGACCAGCGACAGCTGGGGGGTGGCGGCGGCGCGCGACGAAGCAGTGTCGGCGAGTCTGCGGGGCCGTCCGGACACGGGGCTGTGGCAGCCACCGCCGGTGTGACCGTGCGGGGACCGTCGGGGGCGACAAGGGGAGCGAGGAGTGGGGGGAGACAGCGGCATGGCGATCGATGGTGGCCGGCGGACGGAACGCGGACCGGTCGCGGTGGTGACCGGCGGTGCCTCCGGGATCGGGCGCGCCGTCGTGGCCGACCTCGTGGCGCACGGCTACCGGGTCGCGGTGCTCGACCGCGACCTTCCCGAGGGACGCGGCCTTCCCCAGGTGCACGAGGCCGACCGGGTGCGGTGGGTGGTCGGCGACGTACGCGACCCCGACGCGCACTCCAGGGTGGTGGAGGCCGCGCTGTCTCACTTCGGGGGGCTGGATCTGTTCGTCGGCAACGCCGGGGTCCACGACGGCGGGATCCGGGTGCGCGATCTCGCCGGGGCCGCCCTGGCCGAGGTGGCCCGGCACGTCCTCGACGTGGACGTCGTCGGCTATCTGCTCGGGGCGCGGGCGGCCGCAGGACCCCTCGCCGACAGCGGCGGTTCGATGGTCTTCACCCTGTCCGACGCGTCCTATCTCGTACGCGGCAACGGCGCGGGCATCGCGTACACCGCCGCCAAGTACGCCGCGCTGGGGGTGGTGCGCCACCTGGCCGCCGACCTCGCGCCCTCGGTCCGGGTCAACGCCGTGGCCCCGGGCGGGGTCGTGACCGGACTGCGCACCGTGGCCGGCGACCGCGTCTTCGGCGGCACCGAAGAGATCACGGCGGCGGTGCGGGGCCTCAACCCCCTGGGCGTGGTGCTGCGGGCCGAACAGGTCGCCCCGCTCTACCGGTTCCTGGCGTCCGCCGCGGCGGCGGGCATGACCGGCGAGGTGCTGCGCCCCGACGGCGGCCTGGCCGTGCGGTAGGGCGCCACCGTCGAGCCGACCCAGCCGACCCAAGCCGACCGACCCAAGCCAGCACAGTCCAAGCCGACCCAGCCCAAGCCGACCCTGCCCAAGCAGACCGGCCGGTTCACCGGTCCACCACGACCTCCAGCACGTACGGGCCCGGGGCCGTGAGCGCGGCGCGCAGCGCCGGTGCGAGTGCGGCGGGGTCGTCGACCCTGCTGCCCGCGCACCCCTGGGCGGTGGCGAGGGCGGCGAAGTCCAGTCCACCGAGCTCCGTGCCCACCGGTTTCGCCATGCCGAACCGCTCGGCGAAGGCGTCCACCGTGGCGTAACCGCGGTTGTTCACCACGATGACGGTGAGTGCGACGCGCAGTCGTGCGGCGGACCACAGCGCCTGGATGCCGTACATGGCCGAGCCGTCGCCCACGACGGCGACCACGCGCGCGTCCGGCCTGCCCAGCGCGATGCCGACCGCCGCGGGAAGCCCGTGTCCCAGCGCGCCGCTGGCCGTGGTGTAGAAGGTCTCGGGCCCCAGGTTGGGCAGGTGCTCGCACATCACGGGCCGGGTTCCGGGGGCCTCCTCCACCACGACGCACCCCGGCGGGCGCTCCTCGGCCAGGGTGTGCACCAGGTGCGCCTGGGTGATCCCGGTCGCGGAGGGCGTGGGCGGCGCGGGACGGCG